>NZ_JBRILQ010000005.1:0-176241 GCF_052977045.1 Shewanella sp. 125m-7 | reverse complement strand
CTGATGAGTTTAAGCAACTACATCGTGGCCCATTGTGAGGCCGATTAAAAGTGGATGGGTCCATTCCATTATCCATGCCATATCGCCATATCGCCATAGCGTATCGCACATTGCACATTGGGGATAAACCATGGCCACACTATTTGATTTAATTGAAACTTGGCTCGAGTCCAGCCAAGATTAAGGAATATTTTATGAGTCAGCAAAATCGAGTTCTTACTGCACAAAACGGCGCACCTATTAGTGATGACCAAAACTCACTATCAGCAGGAGAGCGTGGTCCGCTGCTACTTCAAGATTGGCATCTAATTGAGAAGCTTGCACACTTCAACCGTGAGCGAATTCCAGAGCGCATCGTGCATGCAAAAGGGACTGGGGTTTATGGTACATTCACGCTGACTCGAGACATGAGTGAATTTACTCTAGCAGACCACTTCAATGGTGTGGGCAAGCAGACTGAAACCTTTGTACGTTTTTCAACGGTAGGTGGTGAGATGGGCTCTGCTGATGCAGAACGTGATCCACGCGGATTTGGTTTACGTTTCTACACCGAGCGCGGTAATCACGATATCGTGGGCAATAACACGCCAACGTTCTTCTTGCGTGATGGTATTAAGTTCCCAGATTTTATCCATACTCAAAAGCGTAATCCACAAACAAACCTTAAAGATCCCCATGCGATGTGGGACTTCTGGGCGCTAAACCCTGAAGCTATGCATCAGGTGACAATCTTAATGTCAGACCGTGGAATTCCAGCTAACTACCGTCAAATGCACGGCTATGGTTCGCATACATTCTCTTTTTGGAATGCAGCGGGTGAGCGTTTCTGGGTTAAATTCCACTTTAAGACTAAGCAGGGTATTGCTAACTTAACGGCGGAGCAGGCGGATATCCTTAAAGGTATCGACCCTGATTCATCACAGCGCGATATGCTTGCTGCAATTAATGATGGTAACTTCCCTAAGTGGGCGGTAAATGTGCAGATCATGCCAGAAGCTGAGGCGAATACTTACAAGATCAACCCGTTCGATTTGACTAAAGTATGGTCGCATACCGATTATCCACTGATTGAAATTGGTGAGCTTGAACTTAACCGTATGCCGCAAAACTACTTTGCCGAAGTTGAGCAAGTGGCGCTAGCACCAAGCAACTTAGTCCCAGGTGTGGGCGCCTCTCCAGATAAGATGCTACAAGCCCGCTTGTTTGCGTATGCAGATGCTCAGCGTTACCGCATAGGCGCTAACTATAATCAGCTACCAGTTAACTGCCCACATGCAACGACGGCAAATCATCACCAACGCGCTGGCGCAATGGCCGGAACACAATGCCCCTTCTCTGGTAGCCAAACGGGTGGTGATGCAAGCAGCAACTATGGTCCAAATAGCAATAACGGTCTGCAAGACCAAGCACAGTTTGCCGAGCCACCACTGCGTTTAGACGGCGAAGCAGACCGCTACAGCCGCTATGATCAAGATGATTTTAGCCAAGCCGGTGATTTGTACCGCATACTGGCTGAAGATGAGAAAGCACGATTGATTGCTAATATTGTCGGCAGCTTGAGTGTAGTGAATGAAGCAACGCAAGCTAAGATGGTCGAGCACTTTAGCGCTGCCGATAGCGATTATGGTCAGCGAGTCAAAGCGGCGTTGAAAGTAGGGTAAAGTTGAAAAGGTTCTAGGAAAAAGCAGGCCCTAGGTTCTAGGAAAAGCTAAGAAAGATCCTAAGGACTGAACAAGCATAAAGTTAAAGGCAAGACAGCAGATACTGTTTTGCCTTTTTTGTTTTGATAGAAGCTAAAAAGCCTAGAGCACTCGCAAGCTCGTTGCTAGGTCGCTTTGCGGCGAGAGCGGACTTCGCCCTGCTATACCATCAAAAGATGGCATAGCGTTTCTCAACGTAGGTTGGGCTTTAGCCCATCAGTTTATATAGCCTTAATCATGCCAATAAATTTGACGGCATAAATGCCGACCTACAATTGGTTTTTCCTCAGTCAGCTCTGTTTTGCTAACATCAAACATCAAACATCTTTGATGTAGGTTGGGCTTTAGCCCATCAGTTTATAGCCTTAATCATGCCAATAAATTTGACGGCATAAATGCCGACCTACAATTGGTTATTCCTCAGTCAGCTCTGTTTTGCTAACATCAAACATCAAACATCAAATATCTTTGATGTAGGTTGGGCTTTAGCCCATCAGTATATAGCCTTAATCAAGCCAATAAATTTGACGGCATAAATGCCGACCTAAAATGATGATTTGCTATAGCTTTTCCTTGAGCCTTGAACCTAGAGCCTAGAGCCTAGAACCTAGAACCGTCTTATCTTTAACTTCCTAAAATACTAAGGTCACGACACCAAGTAACGCAAACAAGACGGCGCAGCCGCGGTGGATCCAGCTCATCGGTAATTTCTCGGCGCTGAAGTGCCCAGCGATGACAACCGGCACATTGGCGATTAGCATGCCCAAAGTAGTGCCCATGACAACCATGGCCAAGGCATCATATTTAGCTGCCAGCACAACCGTCGCTATTTGCGTCTTGTCGCCCATCTCGGCAATAAAAAACAGCACAAAGGTGGCGAGGAAAGGCCCCATAGAATAAAAACGGCTCTCTTCAGCATCCACTTTATCAGGAATGAGCACCCAAAGAGCGATAGCAAAAAAGGATGCGGCAACAAGATAGCGCCCCACTTCAGGGCTTATCCAGGATATGGCCCATTGACCAAGCCACGCCGCAGCAAAATGATTGACCAACGTCGATAGAAAAATACCCAAGATAATGGCGGTTTTGTTTTTAAAGCGTGCGGCTAAAATTAGCGCGAGCAGTTGCGTCTTATCGCCGATTTCAGCAATAGCAACAGTGAATGTTGATGCGAGCAGTGCTTCCAAGAGGTATTCCTATATGGGGATAGCAATTCTAAGCACAGCAACTCTTCCCCAAATTAAGAGGTGCGGTGCTCAGGTCTTGCTGGGCAAACTCAACGGCTAGTGCACATTGAGCTGCTGTATGTACCATGGCATCTGGCCAATTATGTTGATACATACTCAGTAGAAGACTTAAATCATTGTGAGTCATTCTGCTGATAGCTACTCCCCTGAAGCGGAGGCGGCATTATAGCGATTGCGTTGTATTTTTCAACGCCGTTGGTGTGGAAATAGCCTATATTTCTGTGAAAATTAGCAGCGGGTCAGCCTAGTGTTGCTTAAGTTTTGTGTGCAAGTTAATAACTCGTGCCAAGTTGGTTTTTAGTGGCTTAGATGGCTTGCTAGCAAGGGACGCAGCTGGTAATGTCAACTCAGTCAATTTTAGAGTAGAGCCGTAATGAAGCAATTCACACTGTATTTTCCACGATTTATCCAGCCTCAGTGGCTATGTTGATAAGGTGAATACACGTATTATTTAACTAGCCGTTGGGGCCAATTGGAATCGCAAGGTCGATGATGACCAGATTCGATTGGGGGCTGTTAATGTTATTGTTAACTTGCAAAATCCTCTCCCTCAAAGTCGTTCTAAATCTGACCTACCAAAATAAATTATAAAATTTAACAGGACAATTTTGTGAACTCAAAAATACTTGGCTCAGTTGCCATTGTCGCAGGAACGGCAATTGGCGGCGGTATGTTAGCCTTGCCATTGGCAACCGCTTCATTAGGTACCATTCCCGCACTGCTTTTACTCATCGCCATCTGGGGCGTATCAATCTATACCTCTCTATTGATGCTTGAAATTAACCTGCGCACGGGTGTGGGTCTTAATATGCACTCTATTACCGGCAAAACATTAGGTCGAGTGGGGCAGATTTTTCAGGGGGCGTCATTCTTAAGTTTATTATTCGCCTTAACCATGGTGTATCTGATGGGCGGCTCATCGCTGCTTGAGTCTAAGATGGACTTGGTTGGTATGAAGATGGACAACCAGCTTGCTGTATTGATTTTTACCGCTATTTTCGGTGGTTTGATTGCGGTTGGTGTGCGCTGGATTGATAAAGTTTCACGGGTGCTGTTTACCTCCATGATCGCATTACTTGTGATTGTGGTCGCTTACTTGCTACCTGAAGTCGATATGAGCCTACTGATGCGCAACTCGACTGAAGGTATGGTCAGTAGTGGCGACTTAACCAACCTGTGGCTAGCGGCTATTCCAATTGTATTCACCTCATTTGGTTTCCATGTGTGTATTGCCACGATTGTGCGCTACTTAGATGGTGACGCGATGTCATTGCGTAAGGTATTGATTATCGGCTCAACCATTCCATTGGTGTGTTATATCCTGTGGTTGCTAGTGACGCTTGGCACCTTAGGTGGCAAAACCGTGTATGAATTTAGCGGCTCACTACCTATGTTGGTTAGCGCACTGCAAGGTGTGGCGGAATCATCAATTTTGCAGCAGTTCATCGACCTATTCGCTAACCTCGCATTGGTGACCTCATTCCTTGGCGTAACCATGAGTTTGTTTGACTATATTGCCGAGCTGACCCGTGCCAAAGAGAACTTAGCTGGCCGTGCACAAACCTGGTTATTGACCTTTGTGCCACCGCTCTTGTGTGCACTTTATTATCCAGATGGTTTCTACAAGGTGCTTGGTTACGCAGCGATTCCGTTAGTGGTGATGATTATCTTCCTACCGATTGCGATGGCACTGCGTCAGCGTAAGCAGAACCTAGGCGGTTATCAGGTGTGTGGCGGTAACACGGCACTTGCTTTAGCTGGGGTTGCAGGTGCAACCATTATTCTAGCCCAGCTATGGGTGGCGCTATAATTTGCCAAGATAAATCTACTTATAGACAGATAAGTATATCAATTAGATTAGGTAACAGCTTTGTAAGAGATTAATTCTGAATCTGTTATCAACATAGCATCTTATGATAAAGTCGAGCTCGATTATGAAAATAATGGCTCGGCTTTTTTGTTTTTCGGGCCCAACAAAATTGACTATCGAAGCACAAGCAATCAACAAAAAATCTTAAAAATACTCATAATAAATGCTTTTAAAAATAATATAAAAATGGACTTATAAAATGAAAAAATGGCTTTTGACAGTAGCTATCGCCACCTCTTTTGGTGCCGTAGCTGACGAAGGTATGTGGCAGCCTCATCAACTTCCCGCCATGGCAGATGAATTGAAAGCGAAGGGATTAGAAATCGACGTTAACTCGATTTCAAAATTGACCGAATTTCCTATGAATGCCGTGATCAGCCTAGGTGGCTGTACGGCATCATTTGTATCACCAAAAGGCCTAGTGGTGACTAACCACCACTGTGCTTACGGCTCAATCCAGTACAATTCAACGCCCGAAAATAACCTGTTACGTGACGGCTTTTTAGCTAAGTCGTTTGGCGAAGAGCTAGCGGCAACACCGGGCTCACGCATTTTCGTGACCGAAAGTGTTACTAACGTGACCGACAAGGTGAAAAAAGGCCTTGAGGGCGAAACCGGTAATGCATTTTACAAAGGCATTGAGCAAAAAGAAAAAGGCTTAGTCGCCGAGTGTGAAAAAGAAGACGGCTACCGCTGTAAAGTTTATAGCTTTCACGGCGGCCTTGAGTATTACCTCGTTAAGCAGCTAGAAATTCGCGATGTGCGCTTAGTGTATAACCCGGCCGCTAGCGTTGGTAAGTACGGCGGCGACGTTGATAACTGGATGTGGCCACGTCACACCGGTGATTACTCATTCTACCGCGCGTATGTCTCTAAAGACGGCAAGCCTGCAGATTTCAGCAAAGACAACGTGCCATACGAGCCAAAGAGCTTCTTGAAAGTGTCGGCTAAAGGCGTGAGCGAAGGTGATTTTGTGATGGTCGCGGGCTACCCAGGCCGTACCAACCGTTACCGCACCGCCAACGAAGTTGAAAATCAATTTGAGTGGGCATATCCAGAAGGTAAAGTCTTACGTGAACGCTTAATTGAAATCATCAAAGAAACTGCGCCAGAAGGCAGTGATGAGCGCATTAAGTATGAAAGCTCAATTGCAGGCCTAGCAAATTATGCTAAAAACTTTACCTCGATGATCGAGTTCTACGGCAAATCGCCCATGCTTGACGACCGTAAAGGCTTAGAGCAAGAGTTAGCTAACTGGATTAAAGCGGACAAGAAGCGTGAGCAGCAATACGGCAAAGTACTGGCTGAGCTTGATAAGTTAATCGCTAAGAGCCAACAAGGCCAAGAACGTGATTTACTGCTGAGCTACATGGGTTACAGCACCATGCTGAGTACAGCTAACCGTTTGTATCGTCTAGCGAACGAAAAAGCATTGCCAGATATGCAACGTGAGCCAGGTTTCCAAGACCGCGATATGACCCGTTTTACCTCTGGCATGGAGCGCATTGAGCGCCGCTATGCAGCCAGTGTTGATAAAGCCATGCTAGCGGATCTCATAACCCGTTACGCAGCGCTGCCACAAGATCAGCGCCTACCAGCATTTGATAAAGCGTTTGGTATTACTAACAACTTTAACGCGGCCGAGCTAAATAAAACGCTGGATAAGATGTACGCTGATACCCAGCTTTCAGACAAAGCAACGCGCCTTGCTTGGATGGAGAAATCAGTTGCTGATTTCAAGCAATCAAATGACCCGTTTATTCAGTACGCGGTAGCGACTTTCGATGAGCGCATGCAGCGTGAAAATGACAAGAAGCAGTTAGCAGGTGAGCTAATGAAGGTGCGCCCTATGTATATGGACGCCATCATTGCTTATAACCGCGAGCAAGGGTTGCCAGTTTACGCTGATGCCAACTCAAGCCTACGTGTTACTGTTGGTCATGTGAAAGGTTACTCACCAGAAGATGGGCTTAAAGCGGTGCCGTTTACTCGCCTTGAAGGTATCTTGGCCAAAGACACAGGTGTAGAGCCATTTAACGCACCAGCTAAGCAGCTAGAGCTTATCGCTAACAAGCAGTACGGTGATTACTACGTAAAATCACTAGACTCTGTACCAGTTAACTTCCTATCGACGCTTGATACCACAGGTGGTAACTCAGGTTCACCAACCTTAAACGGCCGTGCTGAGCTAGTGGGTCTACTGTTTGACGGTGTATACGAGAGTATTATCGGTGATTGGGGTTACGATCCACAGACTAACCGTTCTATCCAGGTGGATAGCCGTTATATGCTTTGGGTGATGAAGTATCTGGATAATGCAGATAACCTGTTAGAAGAGATGGAAATTGTTAATTAACCTTATAGACCAAGGTTAGATAGGTCTTTTGGATGCAAAAGCCGAAACATTAAGGTGTTTCGGCTTTTTTGATCTTGTGGTTTGGGTTGAGTTTCATGCTCAAACTCGTCTGAACGATACCAAGCTGTGCTTGAGCTTAAAGTTAGACTGCGTCTAACAACTAAAGTCGTGAGCTTCCAGCTCACACACGGCCAAGAGGGGATCAACAGCAATCCCCTCTTGGATCACCCCTGCCGCCCCGACGAAGTTACATGCATTAGATACGGGCCTCGTACTTATTCGAAATAGTCTAACGCTTCCGATGGGGCATCCTGCCCCGCGAAAGCTATGCCCACGTCCGTGTGGGCATTACGACTATTTCTTCAACGTACTTCGGCAACTCCGATGGGGAAGTCGGTGTTTCCTGTGAGTTTCGTAACTCATTTTTGCCCCATTTCCAGTTAGTGCTTTTACTCATTCACACCTTGTTAATGTCCGATTGCCATACTAAAAGTTATCTGAATTCAGCACATCCAGAAACTCTCTCTCACAGAGCAATCTAACTTCTCAACTCTAGTGCTAAGCTGTTGATTTAAAATTGAAGAATTAAGCGAAAGAATGCATTATAGGAAGATGAAAGCGGCTTTTAACCGTCTAATAAGCGTTTGGCTTACATCGATATAATCAAATTTTCACCAGAGGCATCAGTATGGAAGTACAGAAAAAGCTAAAGTCAGTTGATATTAAGTTACTTGATGAAATATTCGAGATGGGGGCTGGGTATGTCCTTGATTTTTCGAATCGAACATTCTCAGAATTCTTTATTGAAGAGCTAGGCATTAATATCGACAATCCTAACTATGCCGTAGATGGCGGTAGTAAAGCCAAAAGGTTACGTTGTTATCTACGTCAGGCAAATACTAATGAGGTTGTAAAAGTATTGCTCGCATTATGGGATTACCGTGAGGCTATACGTCGTCGTTCTGGTCAAGAAGAGACTATGGAGCTGGCAAAGTCTGAGTTCTACCTGCTGATTGAAAAGCTAAGTGGAAAGGCTCCTGAAAGTGTTCATCATAAAGCAACGAAAACAAGCTTTTCAAACATATCTAGTCACGTAGCAGATGAATTTTTAAACAAGCTAATTACTGTTACCAGCTTGGAGCCGCAAGCTAGAGGCTATGCATTCGAAAAATTCTTAAAGGAACTATTTGATGCTAATGGTTTGGATGGTCGATCTTCATTTCGGTTGATTGGGGAACAGATTGATGGCAGTTTTGAAATGTCAGGCGAAACCTATCTTTTAGAAGCTAAGTGGACCAGTAAACCTGTTGATGCCGCAGTTCTACGTTCCTTTAATGCAAAGGTTGAAGACAAAGCTTCATGGGCAAGGGGACTTTTCATTAGTGATTGTGGCTTCTCTGAAGAGGGGTTATTAGCTTTTGGCAAAGGGAAAAGTTTAGTTTGCATGGACGGTCTAGATCTTTGCAATATGTTGCAAGAAAGGCTTTCGTTGCAAGAAGTATTATCTAAAAAGGTACGTCGCGCAGCAGAGACTGGTAAGCCTTTTGTTCGTATTAGAGAGCTTTTTTAGCGCTGGTTGTGTAAGCCTACAAATTGCTTAAGAATAACGACTAACCTTTGGCATTTTTGGTTCGGTCAGTTTCAGTGATTACGTGGCTTTCCTTGAGTGTTATGGAAGTTATCAGCATCTTAGCAAAGCGTTAGGTCTTAGAGGTAATATGGACGCAAATTTATCATTTACGAGACTAGAATCTCAGGTTGAGCCTATTAGCAAAGATGAATATGAAACTCGCTTGAGTTCGATGATATCAAGCATCGAATCGATGCTTGATATTTCATTGGTTAAAGATGGGAAAGCAAATAAAAAGCACCCACTAGGTAAGGTTATTGTAGAAATTATAAACCTACATATTCAAGGTAATTACTATAACCGTGATATTGAGTTAAAGCGTCTGTTTGGCTTTGTTAATGACCTTAGAAAGATCAAGGAAAAATCCGAATCACACTTTATGCAGCACAGAAAGCTCTTGAGAAAGTGTACAAGGCTAAGTCAGTTTGTTGGTTTACGCTTTGAAGTTAGCCTTTCAGCGACCTTTGTGAAAAAGAGATTAACGTACAAAAACACAGAGAGTCCTGACTTTGAATTCAGCATGAAAACTAGTGGTGAAACAGCTTTCATTGAGAGCACTAGTTGTCATTTTACCCAACTTCGTGACGGTGATATGTATAACAAGGTCGCCAATGCAATACGAACTAAATCTAAGAAAAAATACGCAAACAGCAAAACAATATTGGTTGTAGATTTTACTAACGTCATGCACTCAGCTGCAATATCAGGATCTGAATTTAAAGTTGAAAAATTAGTGGAGCGACTAAGTGATGTAATCAAAGTGTCAGATTATGGTGCATTTGTTTTTACAGGGGTACATACGAATCCTGATGATGGTTGGTTATATAGTGGTGGTGATTCCTATATTAAAGCTACAGCCTCAAAAGGTGTAATCGAATTGTATTCAGCATTAGGGTGGGCTGACAGGCAACCTAGTTTCGTTGAACATGGAACAGTATTTAGCTACTGAGCACATAAACCATACAAGTCGTTTATTATCCGCACCATCAATATTGGACATGCCGTTAAGCCACTTTTCCATACCTGAAATAATTCATCGAATGCTAATTTAGATATGTGGGGTCAGTGTAAACTTTATTTGATTGCCATATATTTCCTAATTCTACGACCTAGCTTTAGACCCTTTGCACTAAATGATTTCTGTCCAAAAGTGCGTTAGAAATGTTTTAGTCTCAGCCATTATCCAAGCTTCCAGTCCATTATTAACTTACAGAAAACACCTATTCCCCATCGGAGTTGCCGAAGGTATTGAAGAACAATCGCGTGAGCGAGTCATGGATGACGAGGTAGCCTTAGGTGAGCCATGGACGGCGAATATGAGGCGATAGCGATTTTCGAAAATAACTGAGGATCAACAACTTCGTCGGGGCGGCTCGGGTGATGCAAGAGGGGGAAGCTGTTGTCCCCCTTTTGGCCGTGTGTGAGCTGGAAGCTCACGACTTTAGTTGTTAGACGCAGTCTAACTTAATCCCCTAGCCGGTAAGGCTAAATCAAACGCTGCTTTCTGGGTAAGCAACAGAAGCTAACAATTCCGTTAGCTCAACGGAACTCAAAGGTCGCATAGAGCCCTCTGGCAAATCCCCAAGCTGCAAACTCTGAATCGATACCCGTTTAAGGTCGATAACCTTAAACCCCAACGCCTGAGACATACGCCGTATCTGGCGATTGAGCCCCTGAGTCAAGGTAATCTCATACTTATCAGTAGCTAAACGCTGCATGATACACGGCAAAGTGGTGACATCTTTATAACTCACTCCAGCAGCCATACTGGTAAGAAAACTATCATCAAAAGCACGGTCAACTTGCACATGGTAAGTCTTAGCATGACCAAAGTCTGGGTGCATCAGTTGATGGGTTAGCTCGCCATCGTTGGTTAAAATCAGTAAACCGCGGCTGTCTTTATCGAGGCGGCCGATAGGGTAAAGCCTTGGCGACTCAGGCAGTAGATGTAATAAACTGTTTGGCAGATGCGACAACAGCCGACTGTCAGTACCGACCGCTTTATTAAATAGCCAATAAGCTTTAGCTTCAACGGCGCGAACAAGCTCCCCGTTAACATAAATCCGCTCTACACATTGCTGGCCATCTGCCGTTTCAATAATAGTGACACTATCAATATGGTTAGCGAGGCGGTCGTTAATGCGTACTAAACCATCACGGATTAAACGGGTGGCGGCGCGGCGTGAACAGCTGCCTGTTAAGGCAAGATATTTTGCGAGTCTCATGGAAAGCCTAGTGGTCTCCAGCGAGGTAGCGCTGTGACAGTTCTCGGTAATTATTAATCGCAATTTTACGTATGCTCCAAGCCAATGCAAGGCACCAAAGCATGACGATATTGGTTAAGACCCACATGCTGATAGGCACCCAGCAGTAATGTTGTTTGATATTGTGATTGATGCAAGGAGCGAAGTCTAAGGTATGCCAGTCTAACTGAAATACTAGCCCTGAGGCGGTAATAAACCCCAGTACGCTGCAAAAGAACACGGGCCAGCTACAAACAGATTGACGACTAAATTTATCGCTAATGCAGATAAAAAACATCATCACAGTGCTAATCAGATAACAGGTCGATACGAGTCGGTGAAGCTCAAGGTAATTGATGGGGAACACGCCCATTAAGATAATGCAAAAGCCCACACATGAGCCGATAAGCGATAAATAGTGACTAAAGTGACCAAGGCGAAGCAGGTATAAACCTAGCATCGACAGTAAAATACACAGACCCGCAATCATTAGAGAGAAATTATAGATATAGGCAAAAGGGGTTTCTGTATAGTCTCCGAGTAAATCGGCGCGGCGGTTTAATACGTCAATGCCTATGTTTTGATATTCAAACCAGACGGATAAAGATACACCCATTGCCGTAATTAATGCGCCACTAAAAATCATCAACACCACTAAGCGGTGAAGGTCATATTGCATCGATTGGTGTTGCAATTTATCGTCCATTCAAGCCTTTGTATTTGATAATGGTGTTAAGGGGGCTTATCACAACCTTCTTTATGTTTGGATAACAAAAAAGGAGTACATATTGATGTACTCCTTTTGAGTGTTAATGCGCTCGCCTTGAACACTCTATTAGCATAACTTGCCTGATTAATGGCGTTTGCGCAAGATAACAATCGCAATTGCGACCACGGCTAAGATCATGCAGTACCAAGCGTGGGTGACAACATCAAGTGGTGAAAGACTAAAGGTTGAGGCCACTAATAGCGCCTGTGCGCCGTATGGAATTAGACCTTGAATGATACAAGAGAAGATGTCCAAAATGCTGGCGGCACGCTTTGGGGTTACGCCGTGCTTCTGTGCGAGGTCTTTAGCAATATCGCCTGTAACCACAATTGATACAGTGTTGTTGGCCACACAAGTGTTAGTGGCTGCCACAATCGCTGCCATACCAAGCTCTGATGCGCGGCATGATGCTTCGCCTTTAGCTTTAGAGAAGCGACCGATCAGCTTTTCAATTTGTTGACTAACAAAAGCAAGGCCACCTTGTTGCTGCATTAGCGCGGCTAAACCACCGACTAACATAGACAAGATGAAGATCTCTTGCATGCTACCGAAGCCTGCATAGATATCTTTACCAAACTGGATCACGCCGTAATCCATAGTGGTTATCCCCGTAACGCCTGCGAGTAAAATACCGATAGTCAGTACAACAAATACGTTAACACCCGCCACCGCTAAGAATAGAATGGTTAGGTAGGGGATGACTTTGATGAAATCGATATCTTGTGGCGCCACCTCAGCTTGGCCTTGACCCACTAGGGTGAACAGTACCAAAGTGATGATAGATGCAGGGATTGCAAAGATTAGGTTTTCTTTAAACTTGTCTTTCATATGGCAGCCCTGAGTACGAGTGGCTGCAATCGTAGTATCAGAGATGATAGATAAGTTATCACCAAATAGCGCACCTGAGATCACCGCGCCCGCCATAATGGCTAAGTCGATTTGTGCTTCGTTAGCGACGCCAAGTGCAATCGGGGCTACTGCCGCGATGGTGCCCATAGAAGTACCCATGGCCGTTGCTATAAATGCAGCAATGACGAAGAAACCAGGTAGTAATAGGTTCGATGGCACAAGAGACAGGCCAAGGGCGACCGTTGCATCAACACCGCCAGTGGCTTTAGCTACAGCGGCAAAAGCACCCGCTAACAAATAAATCATACACATTGCGATGATATTTGAGTGGCCAATGCCTGCGATAAACGTTTCAATCGTTTGGTTAAGCTTCTGCTTTGAAATCAAAATAGCAAAAATAATGGCGGGTAGAATCGCCACTACGCTAGGTAGTTGATAGAAAGCAAAGTCTACGCCTTGGCTTTGAAAATAAACGCCTGCACCAATAAATAGGGCTAAAAACAAAAATAGCGGTGTAAGGGCTAAAAATGATGGCGCAGTGGTCGCTGCAGTATTTTGGGCTTGTGGAGCATTACTGGAAGTCGTCAATGTTATCTCTCTTATCTTCAATCTGTCTTTGAACCATTGTTCCTATTGCCCTCCTAGCTGGAACAAACTAATCATTAGGTTTAACTAAATCATAGAATGGTACATCTCAATAGTTCAGAGGATATGAGATCGTAACACGCCTGTCAATTTAGACGTCTAGATGTTTTTACTGCTAATCTGATATTTAATGAAACTTGTGAACTCGGTTGGCTTAGCTATTACTATTTAAGCTGAGGCTTAAGTTGTTGGGCTTAGCTTAAAATAACGGCTTAAAGTATTAGCGCAAAGAATACGAACTGTTTATCTGAACGCCAATGAATTTGTGAGCGATATTTTATCTAGAGCTTATGCTTAAGTGGTAAGCTTTAGTGCTGATTTATCTGTTTGCTATTTTAAGGCTGATAAAGCGTAAAAAGAATACCGCGTTACATTCACTCTCCACGATAAATAATAAATGAGACCCGAGATGCAACTGATTGAAATTGATAAGCAAGCCTACCGTAAACATACCAATCTAGTCATTATGAGCTTTGTGGCAGCTCTGGCGATCTTATCGCTGGTATTCGGCGCACTGTTAATTCACTTCTTTGGTTCGCAAGCGACTGTCAGTGGTGAGTCGACAGGTAATTTTCATTTGAACTTTATTGGGGTGCTTTTAGCCTTGGGTACCTGTAGCGCTGTGCTGAATAGTCAAAAACAAAAACCTTTTTTCAAAGAGGTGTATTACGTCTGGCGCTTGAAGCAGTTACATAATCAAATCTACCGTAAGCTCGCTAAGATAAAGCAAGCCGCTGACAAGAACGATACCAATGCGTTTATTATCTTGAGCTTCTACTTTGTTAGCTTAAAGCAGGTGTACACACTTGATAACAACACTCTGACGATATCTACGGTAGACAAAGATCTCAGTCAGCTAAACGATAAGATTGCATCGCTGGGGTTAAGCATCACACCTGAACAGTTTGAGCCGCAAATGCTAGCACAGATCTAACACTGCCATTTGCCATCTAGCGAGTCATACAAAATCTTTAGTCTTCTAGATGGCTAGCTGTTATGTTCGTATTTCAATCAAATGGAATAGGATATGACGCGATGAAACTCGAATCTTTAGCTCTGCACCACGGATATAAATCGGAAGCCACCACCAAGGCGGCAGCGGTTCCAATTTATCAAACCACCTCTTATACCTTTGATGACACCCAGCACGGTGCCGATCTGTTTGACTTGAAAGTGCCTGGCAACATTTATACACGCATCATGAACCCTACTACTGATGTGCTAGAGCAGCGACTTGCGGCGATAGAAGGCGGCATCGGTGCCCTCGCACTGGCATCGGGAATGGCGGCCATTACCTATGCGATTCAAGCGCTCACCGAAGTGGGCGACAACATCGTTAGCACCAGCCAGCTCTATGGCGGCACCTACAACTTGTTTGCTCATACTTTACCGCGTCAAGGTGTTGAAGTGCGTATGGCGGGCTTTGATGATTTCGAACAGCTTGATGCATTGATTGATGATAAAACCAAGGCATTATTTTGTGAGTCTATCGGCAATCCGGCGGGCAATATTGTCGATCTGCAGCGCCTTGCTGAGGTAGCCCACAAACACGGCGTTCCCTTGATTGTTGATAATACCGTTGCCACGCCCGTGCTGTGTAAGCCGTTTGAGCATGGCGCCGATATCGTAATCCATTCACTCACTAAATATATTGGCGGCCATGGCACCACCATTGGCGGCGCAATTATCGATAGCGGTAAGTTTGACTGGGCGGCGCAGCCTAAGCGTTTTGCGCTACTTAATGAGCCAGATCCCTCTTATCATGGTGTGGTTTATACTCAGGCCTTTGGTCCAGCAGCTTTTATTGGTCGTTGCCGCGTTGTTCCGCTACGTAATACTGGCGCGGCGTTAGCGCCTCAGAGTGCTTTCTTGCTGTTACAAGGGCTAGAAACCTTAGCGTTAAGAATGGAGCGTCATTGTGATAACGCCTTGGCTTTAGCCCAGTATTTAGCATCGCACCCCAAGGTTAGCTGGGTTAATTACGCAGCGCTTGAAAATAGCCCCTTCCAGGATAACTGCCATAAAATTACCGGTGGTAAGGCATCTGGGATCATCAGTTTTGGTATAAAAGCTGACGACGGCAAGGCCGCGGGGGGACGCTTTATTGATGCACTGCAGATGATTTTGCGATTGGTTAATATTGGCGATGCCAAGTCTTTAGCCTGTCACCCAGCTTCAACCACTCATAGGCAATTGGATGCAACAGAATTAGCCAAAGCCGGGGTATCAGAGGATTTAGTGCGTATTTCTGTGGGTATCGAACATATTGATGACATTATCGCTGACGTGGCGCAAGCATTAGATAAAGCGAGTTAATCTACAGAACAAGCTGTAGTGAAGCGTTAATCTATTCTAATGATGCTCTACTTAACTAAGCGGGTTTAACATTATTTAGCGTTAATCGATCATATTATTACTGGTGTCGATTCTGTACAAAAGGCTAGCGAAGCTCGCTAGCCTTTTGTGTGTTTAATATCGATATTTACCGTTATCTTCACTACTTATTGATATTAATATGAAGCGATTTGCTGCTGTTTTAGCATAAAAAATCTGGAGTATGTAAAGGGGGACTTCTAATGATAAGTCCTTATTAAATCAAGCCTATATACAGGATAGGTGTTTGTGTTAAGCTGCTTGACGATTTTTGTAAAATAACCTGGATTGGCAGTGCTTGTTGCAACAAAATGGCTAAAGACAATGATACTTTTTACTGTGGCTTATTTGGCCTCTGTAGCGGGTATATGCGCGCAAGTATCACAATCATTACAATCTTTAGAGCAACAGCTTGCTGACGCTTCTACGGCCGATGGGCTGTCTCTTCTTAATCACTTCAATTTAGATCTAGCTAACGCGAGCATTCAAGAACAAGCAAAGCTGCACTTTTTATATGCTATGCAATATGAAAAAAACCGTCAGCTTGAGCAAGCGATTGGCCGTTACGATAAAGCCATCGCGCTAGTAAAGCCGCTCGGTGCATCAGCGCTATTGATCGACAGTTACTTAGAACGTTCTTTTGCACTGTATTTACAAAGCAATGATCCTCAGGTTTATTGTGTTGATAGAAAAAAGGCCTTGGTATTTGCCCGACAACAAAGCGATAAAGAGCTCCTAGCCAAAACACTGACCCAAAATGCTTTTTGCTATAACAAGGTTACCAATGTTCATCAAGGCATTGCCTTACTTGATGAAGCCATGCAGCTGATTGAAACTGACGGTAATACAAATTTTAACCGTAAGGCGATGATCTATAACGCGACGGGATCGCTCTACCGTACGGTAGGTTTACATAAGCGTGGCTATAGCAACTTTGAAAAAGCCTATCAAACATGGAGTGAGATAGACGATATCCAAGATATGTTTAACATGCAGCACAATATGATTAGTGAAGCGGTTAAACTCGGCGACTGGGACAAGGCAAGACATAATATTGAGCAGCAATTTTTATTAACCGAGTCGGCACCTGAGTTTACCGACTTTGGCTTTTTTACCCAGCTTAATGCTGGTCGAGTTGCGCTGGCGACCCACCAGTATGCCAAGGCGATTGAGCATTTAGAAAAAGCAATTTCTTTGCAAGATACCACCCAAGAGCAGTATTTCGTAAGCAGTGGCTTTCTCTTTTTAGCCGAAGCTTATTTGCGCTTTGGTGATATCACAAAAGCCGCGGATATGGCGCGTATGTTTAAACAAGACAGCAGTTTTCCGAAAAATATGGCCAGCCTTACGTTAAAGGCTA
This sequence comes from Shewanella sp. 125m-7, assembly GCF_052977045.1. NCBI lineage: Bacteria > Pseudomonadati > Pseudomonadota > Gammaproteobacteria > Alteromonadales > Shewanellaceae > Shewanella > Shewanella sp. 125m-7. The sequence continues at coordinate 159,199 of NZ_JBRILQ010000005.1, read as the reverse complement.
ATGCTATCATTGCTTTGGATGAACAGTATTATTTAACTGCGGTAAATACCTTGCTAGAAGTGATCGATCAGGAACGTGAAACCAATAAACAGGTAATTAATAATGAGGTGATTGATTTAGCCTTAAACCATAACTCGAAAGTGGCAGAATTTGAGAATCTACTATTAGCGAACAAGCTGGCGATTAATGAACTGAGTTTAGCTGCGGTGGAGGATAAAGAGCGTATCTACGACTTGAGGTTAAGCATGTTCTTCTTAGTGGGTATCGTCCTGCTGATCGCCATCTTGTTTCTGTGGCAATCACGCAAAGCTTTTAAGCATAGTGCACAAACTGACTTTTTAACGGGTATCGCTAATCGTGGCCATACCTTCAGTCAGGGGCAACGGATGATTAATAAAGCCATTAAGAAGCAGCGTGGTTTAGCTGTGATCATTTTCGATATCGACAACTTCAAATCCATTAATGATCAATTTGGCCATCATACTGGTGATCTGGCCATTCAAGCGGTGGCGAAACGTGGTGCTCGTTGGCTAAGAGAGAGAGACTTAATTGGCCGAATTGGTGGTGAAGAGTTTTTAATTGTCTTGCCAGAGACAAGTGAAAAGGAGGCTATGGTGATCTCTGAGCGTTTGCGGGAGGGGATTGCCGCTCAAGCGTATACATTTGACGATGTGACTATTGAGCTGACGGTTAGTATTGGTGTTACGGCGTTAACTGGGCAGCAAAGGTGTTTAACAGAGCTAGTTAATCAAGCGGATCAGGGGCTCTATAAGGCTAAATTTTCAGGAAAGAATACGGTGCATTTTATTCAGAGTTACGCTTAAGTTCAAACTACTATCCCTTCTTAATACTCACTTATTTACCAGATCTTATTTCATACGTTTACCATTTTCTGAACGAGTATAGGCTTGTTTCGAACTTTTAAAGTTATTAAACCTATCAAAAACTTGTATTAAGTCATTTGTTTGCTATGTTTTTTATTTAGCGAGTGCTGAAATTTGTTTGTGCAAACGCGCGAAATTATGTCAGCTAGGATGTTCGCTAAACGGATTGATAAATTGATAACCAAGGTTGGAGATCCCATGAAAAAAGCGCTAGCAATATTCCCCCTTGCCACATTGGCCCTAATGCCATCGGCTTTCGCTGTTGAAATCTATAAGGATGATAAAAACTCCATAGGAATTGGCGGCTATCTGGATGCTCGAATTATTGATACCCAAGGCCAGACTCAAGTCGTAAACGGTAGCTCTAGGGTCAATATTGGTTTTACCCGTGAGATGTCTGATGACTGGAAGGCTTATGCCAAACTCGAGTGGGGTGTAAACCCTTTTGGTGACACGAATCTGTCATATAGCAGTGAAAGTTTCTTTGAAACCACCACAGATAACTTTCTGAGCAACCGTTTAGGTTATGTGGGGGTGAGTAATGATAAGTTAGGTTCCCTTGCAATAGGTAAACAGTGGGGCGCATGGTATGACGTGGTTTACAATACTAACTATGGCTTTGTATGGGATGGTAATGCATCGGGTACCTACACTTATCAAGGAGATGGCTCCTTTAATGGTACGGGCCGTGCAGATAAAGCGCTGCAGTACCGTAACAGCTTCGGTATGTTTAGTTTTGCGTTGCAGGCGCAATTAAAAGATGATTCCTTCGATGTCATTGAGCCCGTAGACCAAGTCGCTGCCATGGTAACGACTCCTGCAACAGTCACTCATGTTGAATATAACTATACCTACGGTGCAGGCCTGACTCTTGATGCAACCGATAGGCTGACTTTCACTGCTGGTGCCAACTTTGGTGAGTTCAAAGCGAGATCGTCTAATGGTTCTCGATTAACTGAAACAGATTATATTTACGGTGGTGGCGTCACTTGGGGGGCATGGGATGAGCAGGGATTTTATGCGGCATTAAATGCCAACCAACAGCAATACCATGATACTGATAATATTGGGCGTATTATCCAGGATGCAACGGGTCTAGAGTCACTTTTCTCCTACCTATTTGAAGATGACTTTAAGGTATTTATCTCATACAACATCTTAAAGGCGGGTGACGAATATGAAGCCGCTTATAACGGTGATATTTTTGAGCGTGAATCGCTCGTTGCTGGCGGGCACTATATTTGGCAAAACAGTGTTATTTTCTATCTTGAAGGCCGTAAAGATTTGAGTAACTTTGACAGCACCAATAAAGAGCAAGAAAAGCTGATGGGTAAACCTGAAGATGATGGTGTTGCAATAGGCGTACGCTTTATTCTGTAGTATATATACCCAAGCCACCTGAAGATGGGGTCAGTGGGAATTTAATGCGCTTTAAGCAAGGCGTTGATTGCAGTTAATGGTTGTTCCCTTAGCAAGATCAATAACGCAGCAGAAAGTGCATTAAACCCCATCGAAGAAGGCTTTGCGCAAGCCCACTTCGTTGTTGCACTAGCTTAAAAGGGAGTTACCATTCCTACGCTAATACGCCTAGAATTGAACTCGCGCAAGGCCTCTGAAATGAGCATGTTCAAGTCGTTTGGGTATAGTTTTAATAACATTAAAGGCTTACCTAGTTCATTTTGAGACTGGGTAAGCCTTTTTTCTACTTTATTTAACCTAATAAGGCTATTTCAAACGATAAGTCACTTCGACTCTATCCTGTATCGTCACCTGGCCTTGTTGATAGCTAGGGCCGGCATCGAAGCTCGCTTTCTCTGAATTCATTCGTAGCATCACAGGCTGAATAGGGCGCTGCTCAAAGTAGCTTATAGCCCACACTCCATCGAGTTTCTGGCCAAAACCTTCAGCCAGCATTTTGGCTTTCTGCTGGGCATCTTTTATCGCGGCCATTCTTGCTTGTTCAACATATTGCGTTTCTTTACTCGACTTTAGCGCGATGTTATTGATGCGGTTGATCCCTTGCTCAAGGGCTGAATCAAGGATGCTATTAAGCTTGGCTAAATCCATCACAGTGACCTTGATACGGCGGCTAGCGCTATAACCGGTAAGCTGATTCGGCTTATCTTTCTCATAGGTATATTGCGGTTGTAGGTTGATATTGGCACTTTGCACTCGCTCTTTATTCACGCCAGCTTTTTCTAAGCGTTGTAAAAAGCTGACAACGGCTTTATCTGATGCAGTTTTGGCTTCTAGTGCTGTTTTAGCCTTAATGACCACTTCAACATTTATTTCAGCCATATCGGCTGGCACGGTGAGTTGGCTCGTGCCTACAGTGTTGAGGCTAGGAAAGTCTAAGTCGGCCGCATGAGCTGTACCTATCATGCTCGTTGACGCAATAAGCCCTGAGATGAGTGCTGCGATAATTGATGATTTCATAATGACTCCAAAAGTGAAAATTGATTAGGTTTAGCAAAGTTTGTTTATCTTGTTAGGTATAAACGTAGTCACTTTTGAAAAGGGTTTTATTTTTTATTCTTTTTTTATTCTTTTTTTATTCTTTTTTTATTAGTTAGCCCGAGTTCAGGCTAGTTATGTCAGTTATGTCAGTTATGTCAGTTATTGAGTTAGTTTTAGGACAGACGATTGTCGTGGTCAGGTAGAGCCAAACAACTCTCAGGTTGCTACATCAAAGCTGTCTTTAAATACCAGGTCAATTTTACTCTTTTGCTGTTCCCATCCGGCAGACTTTAGCTCGGGTTCAGCGAGAAACTCGTCAACATAACCGATACACAAATAGCCTATTAGCTCACTATCATCGGGTGCATTTAGCGCTTGCTTAACCGCATTTGGGTCAATAATGCTGACCCAGCCGACCCCAATATTGAGTGAACGAGCCATTAACCATAGGTTTTGAATCGCACACACCACACTGAACCGTCCCATGTCTGCCATGCTGGTTTGACCAAGCACGGGCGTTGATTGGCTTTGATAAAACACCGCCAGATTGACTGGCGCTTCTAATATGCCCTCAAGCTTTAGCTTACTGTACTGAGTATTTTTATTACCGTTAAATTGCGCGCGCCCTGCAGCGTTGGCTGTAACAAAGGACTGATGTACCTGCTGTTTCACTGCATCGTTGCGGATCACCACAAATTGCCAAGGTTGCGAATAACCCACTGATGGCGCATGTAATGCGGCGTCGAGCAGTTTATCAATGATGCTGTCATCGACGGGAGTCGACAAAAAATGGTTGCCACGCACATCACGTCTAAGGCGCATTATCTGGGTAAGTAACAGGCTATCGTTTGCAGAAAACTGGTGGCTCATAGGGCTCTCATCTGACATGACGGTAATAAAAAGGCGCCAATAATGGCGCCTTAAACTTAACGGTATTACTACTGGAAATCAGTTAACTTGCTTTCAATCTAATTTATCATCATTGAGATGAAATAGCCTATTACTGTCGCGGTTACCACGCCAATAAAGCCAGGCATAATAAAGCTGTGATTGACTATGTACTTGCCAATATGGGTCGTCCCGGTTCTATCAAAACTGATCGCCGCTAAGTCACTTGGATAGAAGGGGAAGAAGAAGTAGGCATAGCAGGCAGGCAAAACACCGATAAGCACGGGTGCTGGAATACCTAACGAGAAGCCTAGTGGTAGCATGATTGTCAGCGTCGCAGCTTGGCTCTTAAGGAACACCGATGCGGTAAACATTGCAATCGCGAATGACCAAGGGTGAGCATGAACAATATCGCTCACCGACTCAATTAAATAAGCCTTGTGGTGACCGATAATGGTGTCGCTTAACCAAGCAATACCGAAGATGATGATCACCGCTGTCATACCCGCGATAAACACATTGCTATGGACAATCTTCTTCGGGTCTATCTTGGTCGCAAGCAAGATCACCGCGCCCACCGATAGCATCATAAACTGAATCGCTACCGACATTTTCACGCCTTCAGGCAGCAGTTGGTCGCCAAATATCGCTAAGGCAATCACTGACAGTATGCCAAGTAGGAAGATGCTTAAGCCTCTCTTGGCGATGCTATCACTGTGAGCGCTATCGGTATCATCAGTGTCGATATCAACTAGGCTGTTTCTAAAGTCTTCATCTTGCATACGAGCTTGAAATTCAGGATCTTTATCGAGATCTTTACCACGCTTAAGGCTCCAAGCGGCCGCGACGATTACGCCAATCAATGTTGATGGGATGGTCACCAGCAATACGTCTATTAAGCTGATATCGAGGTTATTCTCCATCGAGGTGGCAATAACCACTGCAGCAGCTGCGGCAATAGGGCTGGCAGTAATGCCCATCTGCGAGGCAATTGTTGCCACTGCTAACGGGCGTTCAGGGCGAATGCCTTTTTTATAAGCCACATCATAAATAACGGGCAATAGTGGATACACCGAGTGGCCAGTACCAACTAATACGGTTAACGAATAAGTACATAGTGGGCCAAGAAATACAATTTGGCCTGGGTGTTTGCGCAGCAGCTTTTCGGCGTAACGTACCAAGAGCTTTAAACCACCCGTCGCTTCCAGCGTTGCAGACGCAGCCACAACCGCCAAAATGATCAACATCACGTTGATAGGTGGCGCACCTGGAGCAATGCCAAACACAAAGGCGAGTATCGATACGCCTAGGCCACCGAGCAGACCAAAGGCCACACCACCGTGGCGGATCCCCACAAAAATAACAGTTAGCAGTAACAGCATATGTACAAAGAACATAGCGGGGTTCCTTTAAGAATATAAGCAGATCGTCAGCAAAGTGCAGACGTAGGCAAAAGCAATTGCAGCGGCCATTAAAGTCATCTTATACCGTATGTTATCGAATGCTTAAATAGTCAGGATTTAACAAGGTGATAGGGCGCATTTATTTGATCAGATTTTTGCCAAAATTGTGAACTGAAACTGACGTGAACCAGCAAATATCGCGGCGAAACAAAGCTTGAATGTGACCGCTAGCAGCGTGTCTGTTGTCATCGCGTCGATTTAAACGCGAGTTAACTGCCAAAGCGTGCTGCAATTGGGTAGAATGAGACAGGTTTTTCATTCATCAGAGTGACGGTATGCACGTACATATTTTAGGGATTTGTGGCACCTTTATGGGTGGCTTAGCATTATTGGCTAGAGCGGAAGGGCACAAAGTCACAGGCAGCGATGCCAATGTTTATCCGCCAATGAGCACGCAACTCGAGGAGCAAGGTATTGAGCTTATCCAAGGCTTCGATCCATCACAACTTGGCAGCAATGAAGACGATGCCCCAGATTTAGTGGTCATAGGTAATGCCATGAGCCGTGGTAATCCTTGTGTTGAAGCGGTATTAAATCGAGGCATTAAATACACCTCTGGCCCGCAGTTTTTGGCGGAGCACATCTTGCCGCAGCGCTGGGTACTTGCAGTATCTGGCACTCACGGCAAAACATCGACATCAAGTATGTTGGCGTGGATTTTAGAAGATTGCGGCTATGAGCCAGGATTTTTAATTGGCGGCGTACCGCAAAACTTTGGTGTATCGGCGCGTCTTGGTGGCTCACCTTTCTTTGTCGTGGAAGCCGATGAATACGATAGTGCCTTTTTCGATAAGCGTTCTAAGTTTGTCCATTATCAACCGCGTACCTTAGTGATTAATAACTTAGAGTTTGATCATGCTGATATTTTTGACGACTTAAAAGCTATTCAGCGACAGTTTAATCATGTAATACGTACCGTGCCGGGCGAAGGTAAGATCATCTGGCCAGCGGATGTGGGCAGCGTGCAGCAAGTCATTGAAATGGGCTGCTGGAGCGAGCAAGAGCAGTACCACCTAGCAGCAAATGCTAAGGGCTGGTATGCGATGAACCTGACTGATGATGGCCATCAATTTGAAGTGTTCTTTAATGGCGAGTCACAAGGTGTTTTAGACTGGCAGCTAATCGGCCAGCACAATATTGAAAATGCGGTTATGGCGATAGCCGCCGCAAGGCATGTGGGTGTTAAGCCTGATGCGGCGATTGCGGCGCTAACTCAGTTTGCACCGCCAAAGCGCCGTATGGAGCTACTTGATACGGTGAATGGCATTGAGGTTTATGATGACTTTGCTCATCATCCAACGGCGATTAGCACATCACTTCAGGGCATGCGCGCACGCGTGGGAACGGGCAAGGTGACGGTGATTTTAGAGCCACGTTCAAACACCATGAAAAGTGGTGTGCACAAAGATACTTTAGCTAACTCATTAGATTTAGCGAGTCATGCTTATCTGTATCAAGCGGGTAATATTGATTGGGATATTCGCGCGGCAATGAGCTCGGCTTCTATTCCGGTTGAGGTCTTGTATGATATCGATGAGATCGTTGCTAAAGTGGCCGCCCAAGCCAGTAGCGGAGATACTATTATTGTTATGAGTAATGGCGGTTTTGGTGGCTTACATCAAAAGCTGCTTGCTACACTTCGCAGTCAAACAGGTAAATAACAGACCATGAGCGTTAAATATCACAAGGCAGAAAAGTCGATTAGTTTGGCATGGACCGGCGCGTCTGGTGCACCTTATGGGCTAAGGCTGCTAGAGATCTTATTGAAAAGTGATTATCAGGTGTTCTTGATGATCTCTTCTGCTGCTAGGGTTGTGCTTGCTACTGAGCAAGGGTTGCAGTTAAGCAGTAATAGTGAAAAAGCCAAGGCGCAGTTATTAGCGCAATTCGGTGAGGTTGCCGGTGAGTTGATTGTATTAGGCAAAGAGGAGTGGTTCTCGCCGCCAGCATCAGGTTCCGCCGCGCCTAAACAAATGGTCATCTGCCCTTGCAGCACGGGTACATTAGCGGCAGTTGCGACTGGTATGAGTAATAATTTACTCGAAAGAGCCGCCGATGTAGTAATAAAAGAACGTGGCCAATTAATCTTGGTTCCGCGAGAAACTCCCTTTAGCGCCATACACTTAGAGCATATGTTGTCGCTTTCAAGACTCGGGGCTACCATTATGCCTGCTGCTCCGGGCTTTTATCATAATCCCAAATCGGTTGAAGATCTGGTAGACTTCATGGTCGCCCGAATTCTTGACCATTTGGGCGTTAACCATGCACTAACGAATCGTTGGGGTTATGACAAACATAACGTTAGCGACATCGACTACTGAGAGTTTTATGAAACACACCACTGAAGTGATGATCACTGCTGAAGAGATCAATCAAAAATTGGATATTTTGGCTGAGCAAATCAATGCTCATTATGCTGATAGCGACCGTTTATTAATGGTTGGCCTGCTGAAAGGTTCTGTTGTTTTTATGGCAGATCTTTGCAGACGCATTAAAGGTCATGTTGAAATCGATTTTATGTCGGTATCAAGCTACGGTAATGAGATGAGTAGTAGCCGTGACGTAAAAATCCTAAAAGACGTACAGTCTGAAATTCAGGGGCGTGATGTACTGATCGTTGAAGATCTTATTGATTCAGGCAATACCTTGAACAAGGTGCGCGAAATGCTGATGCTACGTGAGCCAAAGAGCCTCGCTCTTTGTACGCTGCTTGATAAGCCTGAACGCCGCGAAGTTGACGTACCAGTGGATTTTATTGGTTTTACTATTCCTGACGAGTTTATCGTAGGTTACGGTATCGACTATGCGGAGCAGTATCGTAATCTGCCTTACATCGCTAAAGTTGTACCGTTAGAAGACTAAGCTAAAAATTAAGTTGTTGTGCGGAATAATTAAGGGCAAAACAGCCGGAGTTTATTCACGCAGCAATCTGATTTAATGACTCCCGCTAATGCGGGAGTTTTTATATACCTTTCAAATGGATTGAATAACCATGGCAAATTCACAAGCCGCCCTCGTTATCGACTCGCTAAAAAAAACCTATAAAGGCGGAGTTGAAGCAGTTAAAGGCATTAGTTTAACGGTCAACAAAGGCGATTTCTTCGCGCTTTTAGGCCCAAATGGCGCCGGTAAGTCGACCACAATTGGCGTGATTAGCTCATTGGTGCAAAAGACATCGGGCAAGGTGTCTGTATTTGAACATGACATCGATACCGAATTAGAGTTGGCTAAGCTGTGCATTGGCTTAGTACCACAAGAGTTCAACTTCAACCAATTTGAAACCGTACAGCAAATTGTGGTTAATCAGGCTGGTTACTACGGCGTTAAGCGCGATGTAGCGCTTGTTAGAGCCGAAAAGTATTTAACTCAGTTAGATTTGTGGGAAAAACGCAATAGTGCGGCTCGTGAACTTTCAGGTGGTATGAAGCGTCGCTTGATGATCGCCCGCGCACTGATGCATGAGCCTAAGCTGCTTATTCTTGACGAGCCGACAGCGGGCGTTGATATTGAACTGCGCCGTTCAATGTGGGCATTCCTGACAGATCTTAACGCTCAAGGCGTGACGATTATCCTCACCACCCACTATTTAGAAGAAGCCGAAATGCTGTGTCGTAATATCGGTATTATCGACAAAGGCGTGCTGGTGGAATGTACCAGTATGAAATCGCTGCTCAGTCGTCTAAATATGGAAACGTTTGTACTCGATTTAAAAGATGACTTAACTCAAGTACCGCAGCTCAGAGGTGTACAGTGTCGCTTGATTGATAGCCATACTCTAGAAGTTGATGTGGCTAAAGAACAGGGCTTGAATAGTGTGTTTGTGCAGTTAAATGATCAAGCTATACAAGTGCTGTCGATGCGTAACAAGGCAAACCGCTTAGAAGAGCTGTTTGTTGAGTTAGTCGAGAAGGGTAAAAACGGCGGAGATGTGAAATGAATATGAAAGCGCTGTATTTCACAGCTTTTAAAAGTATTTTAACCAAAGAAATTAATCGATTTACCCGTATCTGGGTACAAACATTAGTGCCACCTGCAATCAGTATGACCTTGTACTTTTTAATATTTGGTAACTTGGTTGGCAAACGTATCGGTGATATGGGCGGCGTATCGTATATGGAGTTTATCGCGCCGGGTCTTATCATGATGGCGGTGATTACTAGCTCATATTCGAACGTGGTGTCATCGTTTTTTAGTGCTAAGTTTCAGGGTAACCTTGAAGAGCTGATTGTTGCACCTGTACCGCATTACGTGATTATTGCCGGTTATGTTGGCGGCGGTGTCGCCCGGGGATTGTGTGTCGGCACGATAGTCACCTTAGTGGCGATGTTCTTTGTCGATATTAGCATTCATCATCTAGGGCTCGTGGCGGTAACTGTGTTGCTTACCGCGATATTGTTCTCGTTAGGCGGTCTGATTAACGCGGTATTTGCTAAGAGTTACGATGATATTAGTATAGTACCGACCTTTGTATTGACGCCTTTGACCTATTTAGGGGGCGTATTTTACTCGCTCTCTTTATTGCCTGAATTTTGGCAAGGTGTGTCGGCGCTTAACCCCATTGTGTATATGATCAACGTATTCCGCTATGGCTTCTTGGGTTACGCGGATATTAGCGTGTCTTTATCTGTAGCGATAATGGTGGGATTCTGTGTTGGCCTGTGGAGTGTTGCTTACTACTTGATTTCTCGCGGTATCGGCCTTAGAAGCTGATCAGCGCTGAGCGCTCACATCATCTCAATAGGTATAATACCAATTGAGATGATGCTGATTGAAAAACGCCAACAGTTTTGCTGTTGGCGTTTTTGTTTTTGTTGGTATTAGTATTAGTATTGGTATTGGTATTGGTATTGATCGTTGTATTGGCTTATTGATGCTCGATAAACGCGATAATCTCAAACAATGACCTTATATCCTTAGCACTGAGTTTACTGGTACAGCAGTGGCCTGCTTGGCTAGCATGCAGGCGTGTCCATTGGATCAGGGTCTCAAAATCGATTTGAGGTGAACACAAATGCAAACATGGCGTGTGATGACTCTTATCTAGCTGATAGCTTTTGCCATCATTATCGATAAAGATGGCGGTGTGAAGCTCAGCTAGCATGCTTGTCTGCTCTGCATAGTCATCTATAGAATCAAGGTAGAAAAGCTCGTCTTGCTGCTTTTGTTTTAACAAAATAGGCCAATTTAGGGATTTTAGATCCATTTGAATCGCTCCAACCAGCAAGATTAGATAAGTAAAGTGATTGCTAGAGATATGATTGTAATCGCTTTTAGTTAGTTGCTGTGGTCTCTTGTTCTATCAATGATTTTCTATCACTAAGCAGATTAATGGCACCTGCGTTAACTTGCACAAGTTGATCGAAATGTTGGTTCATCTCGTTAAGTGACTCGATATATTCTGGATCGCTAGTTAGTTTTTTCTGCCAGTAACGATTACGTTCAAGTTTTTGTAACTCACTCGCTCTGAGTATTTCGTAATAGCTGTTTTCTTGGCGTAGGCGATACACTTCGCTATCAAGTAGTTGAAGTAAGCGTTTTTTAGAGATGGTTTTTTTGTTAAGTAAGGCTTGCAGAGGATCTTGCACTTTGGCGCGTTTATCAGAATCGATTTCAGTGGTGATCCCCAGCTGATACTCGATTTTATGCTGACGGAATTCTTTAGGACACGACTGCTGACTAAAAACGATTTTGTCGTTTTTTATGCACTTAAAAATACTATTTGCCTGTGCAGAACCTGTAAAAATCAGGCAAATTAAAGTGAAAATTACTCTCGCCATCCGGCTAACTATCCTTATTGACCGTCGATAACAGTACTTAGTCGATATCAGTAAATCGATGTTGATTTAGCGTGTAGGTTGTTTTTGATTAACAATATTACTTAAAAATTAACAACCTGGGTACTATGGCTTAAGTTGACTGAAAACACCAGTTTTTTGACACTAAAAAATTGCACTTTAAAAGTATCGACAACTGCTATATAGCAGGCTGGGATGAGTTATTAACTTGATGATTTTTTGGAACTATTGCTTGATGATTATTGAATCTAGTGATTGGTGCTTTACCTGTAGGGAATGGCCATTTTTGGCAAGCTCAGCGGATGTTTGTGCAATAAAAAACGGTTCAAAACTAAGTTGTGAACCGTTAAATTGCACAGCATCAAAATGCTTATGGGCCGATACTTAAATTAGCACTGAAATCTAGCACTGAAATCTAGCACTTAAATCTAGCACTTAAATCTAGCACTTAAATCTAGCACTTAAATCTAGCACTTAAATCTAGCACTTAAATCTAGTACTGAAATCTAGCACTTAAATCTAGTACTGAAATCCAGTACTTAAATCTAGCACTTAAATCTAGCACTTAAATCTAGTACTTAAATCTAGCACTTAAATCTAGTACTGAAACGCAAGTACCGGAACTTAAGCACTGAACGCAAGTACTGCAAGTACAGATAGATAAATGTTAGTTCACCAAATTGACGACGAGATTATCAATCAGTCGTGTTGCGCCCATATAGGCAGCGACTAAAATGACCAAGTCTTTGTCATTTGGCGTCGCCATTGCAAATGTATTGGCATTTCTTACATCTAGATAATCATTGTTAAAGCCCGCTTCTGCGAGCTCTGTTTGTGCTTTAGCTATCACGTCAGCGATGGCTACGCCAGATTTTAGCGACTCCGCCATTTTATCTAAGCTGCGCTTTATCTGCGCGGCCTGCTGTTTTTGCTCAGTGCTTAGGTAGCCATTGCGTGAACTCATAGCAAGCCCAGACGCTTCGCGTATGGTGTCAACGCCAACAATCTCAATCGGCATCGAAAGATCTTCCACCATAGTGCGGATGACTAATAGTTGCTGAAAGTCTTTTTGACCAAACACCGCGACATCTGGTTGTACTATGTTAAACAGCTTACAGACAATGGTCGCTACGCCTCTAAAGTGTCCTGGGCGACTGGCACCACAAAGCACATCAGAAATATTGGGCACTTCAACATAAGTTTGGGCATCCATTCCTTTCGGGTAGATGATGTCTGGCGTAGGGGTGAACAGTAACTCTGCGCCAGCGGCAATTAAGGCTGCTTGATCATCGGCTAAGGTTCTTGGGTAGGCATCGAGATCTTCGTTTTGCCCAAATTGCATCGGATTGACAAAGATAGAGGCAACCACGTGATCGGCACGGGTTTTTGCTTCTTTGACTAAGGTGATATGACCTAAGTGCAAGTTACCCATAGTGGGTACAAATGCAACGGTTTTGCCTTGTTGACGCCATGCTTTTACTTGCGCACGGATATCTGAAATAGATTGAGTCGTGATCATGGTTTTACTGCTCTAACACTCAATTTGAAAATGCGCTCCCAGTGGATGGACTAGGAGCAGATAATTAGTTAAACGTATGCTCGTCGCCAGGAAAAACACCTTGAGCCACTTCGTCAATATAGGCTCGAACTGCTGCGCGAATTTCGCCAGTTTGCTTGAGGTAGTTTTTAGAGAAACGTGGAATATAACCACTAGAGATCCCGAGCACATCGTGCATCACTAGGATTTGACCATCGGTATCTTTACCCGCGCCAATACCGATAACCGGTATCGTAAGGGCATCGGTGATGGCTTTAGCTAGAGAAGCTGGGATACATTCAACCACGAGTAGTTGCGCGCCAGCAGCTTCCAATGCCTTAGCTTCATCTAGAATACGCTGCGCATTGTCAGCATCACGCCCTTGTACTTTAAAGCCGCCAAATACATGAACGGATTGCGGGGTTAATCCCAAGTGGGCACATACAGGAATACCGCGCTCTGTCAGCATAGATACACTTTCGAGTAACCAGTGGCCACCCTCAACTTTAACCATATTGGCGCCTGCTTGCATAAGCGTTGTGGCGTTAATCATGGTTTGCTCAGGTGTGGCGTAGCTCATAAAAGGCATATCAGCGATCAGCAGTGAATGCTCAACACCGCGGCGTACGCAACGAGTATGGTAGGCAATATCATCAACCGTCACCGGTAAGGTGTCGCTATGTCCTTGCAGTACCATTCCCATTGAATCACCGACTAATAATACGTCAATCCCTTCGCTATCGAACGCGCTGGCAAAGCTAGCATCATAGGCTGTTAATGCGGTGAACTTTTTACCTTCTTGCTTAAAGGTACGCAGTGTAGAACTTGTAATTTTAGACATAATGGTAATTTTAAAACCCAATTTGTGAAGTGGTTATATGCCAACAAAGGCTCAACTTCAATGTTCTCGGTGTTTGACTGTCTCATAACGGACGCGCGTCATACTATCAGAAAATAACAGTCTGCTGAATGTTACTTATGTCGCCGTCGGTTTTCGAGCCAAGATTAATTCAGCTCTTAATGACTCATTGATGAGGCTCGATAGTGACGTGTTGTCTGGCAGAATAAGTGCGGGTGCAATATCAGCTAGCGGGATCAGTACAAAACTGCGATCTCGCATTCCATAATGAGGCACGATTAAGCGCGGAATGTCGATATGGTGATCGCCATAGAGTAATAAATCTAGGTCAAGTGTTCTTGGGCCCCAACGTAGCGCTCGTAAACGGCCTTGCTGGTTTTCAATAGCTTGTAGTGCATCGAGTAGCTCAATAGGGGCAAGGTCGGTGTTAAATCCTGCAACGGCATTGACGTAATCAGGCTGCTCAACGTCACCCATAGGGGCGGAGCGATAATAGGGGGAAATAGAAAATGAATCGGCAGCTGCCAGACTCAATAACGCATCACATGCGCTATCGAGTTGGCTTATCGGATCGGCTAAGTTTGCGCCTAACGCCACATAAACTTGAACCATTATTCTGCAGATTTTGACGCCGGTTTTGCACTTGGCTTACGACGTCTATTAGTGTTACGGCTACGGCCACCTTTATTGGTAGAGCGAGCGATCACATTACGCTGATCTTCATTGCCTTCGACAAAGCTCTTCCACCAAGCGGCATTTTTAGCGGTAAGGCCGCCTTCAGCATTGCCACGTAGCAAGAGCAGATCGTAAGCGGCCCTAAACTTAGGGTGCTCCATAAATCGATAAGCTTTGGTGCCCTTGTTACGCTCGAACCTAAGTTGTAACTGCCAAATGTCTTTGGCTACAGTGCTAAAGCGGCGCGGAATACTAATCGAGCGGCATTGCTGCTCCATAATATCACCCATAGCTGCAGTGTATGCATCATAGGTCGATAGGCCACTTTCTACTGCAATATCGTCGGCACGCTGGCTCAATGGATACCAAAGCAGTGCTGCATAGAAAAATGCGGGGGTAACCGGTTTATCCTGGGCGACCCGCTCGTCAGTACTTTGCATCATCTCTTGCATTAACTTAGCGGTTTCACCGTTTGGATATTCTTTTAGCAGTGTTTCTACTAATGGGAATAACGGTTCGAAAAGGCCAAGTTCACGCATCATATTAAAGTTTTGCAGCGCTTTTCCGGCGAAAAACATCTTCAGTACTTCTTCATACATGCGCGCAGCAGGAATATCTTTAAGCAAGCTAGCTAACCCTTTAATCGGCTTAGCAGCTTTCGCTTCAATGGTCATATCCAACTTAGTCGCAAAACGCACTGCACGTAACATGCGCACAGGATCTTCACGGTAACGTTTTTCAGGGTCACCAATTAAGCGAATCGTGCGAGATTCTAAATCTTGTAATCCACCGCCGTAGCTGTGAATTGAAAAATCGCTAATATCGTAATACAAAGCGTTGACGGTAAAGTCTCGACGCTCAGCATCTTCATCGATACTGCCGTAAACGTTGTCACGTAATAGGCGACCAGATTCATTGGTCTTTGAGATTTTTTCACCGCTATCAACGTGATGACCACGTAAGGTGGCGACTTCAATCACATCGCGCCCAAAAACGATATGCGCGAGACGGAAGCGGCGACCAACAAGGCGGCAGTTACGGAATAAGCGCTTGATCTCTTCTGGGGTGGCATTGGTGACTACATCGAAGTCTTTCGGTTGCAGACCCAATAAGATATCGCGTACGCCGCCGCCGACCAAGTAAGCTTTAAAGCCTGACTTGTGTAGTCGATAGAGTACTTTGATCGCATTGTCGCTGATCTGGCTGCGAGAGATCGCGTGCGCATTTCTAGGCACGACCTCTAAACTAAGACCTGTCTGCGTGTGTTCTTCAGTTTTTGGACTATCTTCAAAAAACTGTTTACAGAATTGGCTAATACGACGAAAAATGGGACACCTCTGATTTGGATCTTCGTTTGGGTAAAAAACAAGTGGGCTATGATAACTCAATTAAAGCTTAATGAGTATACGATTGAGCTCACGTATCGAGCAGTATTTCCGATTGTTTTGGCACCTTAGAGAGATTGAATTGGCTAACGGCCTGTTCAATCATCTTACTGGCTTGAGATTCCATCGCAACGGGGGCTTGGCCTAAGAAGGCTAATGCCGCGTTAATACTGGCTTGCGGATGCATATTATCGATTGCAGGCGCATGGTTTTGCTTAGACAGTTTTCTGCCTTTTTCTGCACAGGCTAACGGTAAATGCAGCCACTTGGGTGCAGGCTTTTGTAATATTCTATACAAGCTTTCTTGGCGGCAAGTGGGCTCAAGTAGATCGCAGCCTCTTACCACTTCGGTTATTTGCTGATGAATATCATCGAGCACAACAGCGAGCTGATAGGCATATAAACCATCACTTCGCTTGATAATAAAGTCCTCTGCAGCAAAGGTTTTATCGACAGAAATTCGGCCCATATGTTGGTCGACAAAATGTTCGACAGCAAATGGGTTGTGTACGCGAATCGCCCCTTGGCTCAGTGGCTGACAGAGCTTGCCGCAGCGGCCATCGTAACGGCTACCCATCGCTTGGATCTGCTTGCGGGTGCACTGACAATAATAAGCTTGGCTGTGCGCCAACAATTGCTCAATCTTAGCTTGGTACACATCTAAGCGTTGGCTCTGATAGAGCACAGTGTCATCCCACTCAAGGCCATAAGCTTCAAGGGTGTTAAGGATTGCACTGCTAGCGCCTGCGATTTCACGTGGAGGATCGATATCTTCGATACGAACCAACCATTTCCCCCCCAAAGAGCGGGCACGTAAAAAACTGCCGAGGGCAGCAATCAATGAACCAAAATGAAGAGGACCAGATGGGGAGGGCGCAAAGCGGCCTATATAGGAAGTCGTATTAACCATTTACTGTATAGTAAAACAAAAGAGCGGAGCCATAAGCTCCGCACTTAAGGCAGAAATTAACCTGCCATTTGCTTTTCTTTGATCTCAGCAAGTGTTTTACAGTCAATACATTGATCGGCTGTTGGACGTGCTTCTAATCGGCGAATACCGATTTCAATGCCACAAGATTCGCAGAAGCCAAAATCGTCTTCTTCAATATGTTGCATTGTCTTTTCGATCTTCTTAATTAGCTTACGTTCTCTGTCACGAGCGCGTAACTCTAAGCTGAACTCTTCTTCCTGAGCTGCACGGTCGACAGGGTCTGGGAAATTAGCCGCTTCGTCTTGCATGTGATTAAGAGTACGATCAACTTCTTCACGTAATTGGTTACGCCATGCTTCAAGAATCTTCTTAAAGTGACCCAATTGAGCCTCGTTCATGTACTCCTCACCCGGTTTTTCCTGGTAAGGATCTACACCTGCGATAGCGAGCACGCCAAGTTTTCTAGTGCCTTGAGGCATAACGCATCTCCTGTTAATCATTTGCGTTGTAGGGCGTCTTTAATAACGGCCGCTATCTATACCAGAAAGCTTTATACTAGGCAAATAATTTGTGTTAATTGGGGCCTGTTATTTGACTATGTCCGCTATTACGCACAATTTCAACCCTATCTTTTGATTTAAAGCCTAACTGGACAGGATTTAACCAAACGCGTCTCAACAGGTGATAACTCAGCTTTGTAGGCGATAATTTCTACACCTTTACTATGAGCCTCGCTAAGAAGAGTTGCGTAACTAGGGTCGATATGCGCCGCTGCTTGTACACTATTAATGCCCGAATGTTGAACAACAAATAACAGTACTGCTCGTTGCCCTTGCTCAACCATTTCCATCAGCTCTCGCAGGTGTTTCTGCCCGCGGGTGGTTACCGCATCGGGAAAGTAACCTAGGCCCTCATCTAATAAGGTACAACTTTTGACTTCTATATAGCAGCTCGCCTTGTTAGCGTCTTCGAGCAGAATATCGATGCGGCTATTTTCACTGCCGTATTTAACTTCACGTCGCAGCGAGCCATAACCTTGCAGCTCGGTGATCACGCCGTTGTTAATTGCCTCTTCCGCGAGTGCGTTAGCGCGGCCAGTATTAATCCCAATTATGTGGCCTTCTGGGGTTTCGGCTAGCTCCCAAGTGCGGCTATATTTTCGCTTAGGATTGTCTGACACCGAAAACCAGACTTTCTGGCCCACAAATAAGCAATTTTTCATCGAGCCGGTATTTGGACAATGAATCGTTACTTGCTCACTGTTGGCAAGCGTAATATCTGTTAAGAAGCGTTTATAGCGCTGGATTAATACGCCAGTGTCGAATCCAGGATTAAATTCCATTTTACCGTTTAGCTTAGGTTGTTTTGTCATAGGTTAACAGAATTGAATCCGTGATTGGGTTTTGCCGACAAGTTAACTTGATAGCTGGTCATAGAAAAGCATTAGTACAAAAGGGTTAGTGCAAAAGGCTTAGCATAAAAGTGCAAGGTTGAAAACCGCTCGGGGTAGGCGCTAGCTGTCTTAAAAAACTGCCACATATATCGTTAAGCCGTCATCGCGATCCACTTTAGATATCGCAATGGATGCAGTAGACTGCCTGCACTAAAAATAGGCTGGTTGCCGATAAAGCAAGCCAAAAGCTGCTGTTATCGGGACATCGATTCATATAATAAGGACCTAGAATGACGGATTTAATGAAAGTAACCCTGACCCATGACGCCGCTGCAGCCCATTGGGGCAGAGCTGATGTGACCTTTCAAGGGGATGTCGCTTCTATTCATTTAATAGCAGGGGACGCCTTACTGCATGTCCAGCAAGCCGCACGCAAACTCGAACTACAAGGTGTCACTCAAGTGGCGTTAACTGGCGAGCTATGGACCTTGGACCTACAGTGGGCTTTCGCTCAAGGCTTTGCGACTGCACTGACGACACCTGTCATCAAATGGACAGGCAATGCTGCGACTCAAGACTTACTCACGAGCCGCCTAGAAAGCGCGACATTTGCGCGCCAACTTATCAACGAAACCCCTGAAAACCTATCGCCAGTGGTACTTGCCACGCAAGCGGCAAAATGGCTTAGCGACATCGGTGGAGATAAGGTGACTTACCGCATTATCGAAGGCGAAGAACTGCTAGAGAAAAAGTGGATTGGTATCCATGCTGTTGGCCGTGGCAGTGAGCGTCCGCCAGCATTGCTAGAGCTCGACTTCAATCCATTAGCTGATGACGCGCCAGTCTCTGTTGCGCTTGTCGGTAAAGGTATCACCTTTGACTCAGGCGGTTATAGTATTAAAGGCTCTGAAGGCATGCTTGGGATGAAGTGTGATATGGGCGGCGCGGCGACGGTGACGGCGGCCTTAGGCCTTGCGATGAAGTCAGGTCTTAATAAGCGCGTTAAGCTGTTTTTATGCTGTGCGGAAAACTTGATCAGTGGCCATGCTTACAAGCTAGGTGACATTTTAAAATACAAGAATGGCGTAACAGTTGAAGTGGTGAATACCGATGCCGAAGGTCGTCTAGTGCTAGCCGATGGTTTGCAAGCGGCGTCTGAAACGGGCGCACCACTGATTATTGATGCCGCAACACTTACCGGCGCCGCAGTGATGGCGGTAGGCACTAACTATAACGCAATTTTCTCACCTAAGGCTGAAGTGTTGGCATTGGCACAGCAAAAAGCATTGGCTGTGGGTGAACGAGTATGGCCACTGCCACTCGATCCTTGGCATAAAGATAATTGCCCAAGCCCGTATGCTGACACGGCAAACAGTCGTCCGATGAAAGGCGGTGGTGCGGGCGGCGCATCGAACGCCGCGGGTTTCTTATGGCGTTTTGTATCACCACAAGCCAACTGGCTGCATATTGATTTAGCCTCGGCATTTTCTGATGCCGGTGATCATTTATGGTCTCCTGGTGCAACGACCCATGGCGTATTAACTATCGCGGGTTTGCTTGAAGACTAGCGGTTAACTGCGTCTTAATGTTTTTTTAAGACGTAAATGGCTGTTGTTTTACGATAGAGCCTCGCGAAAGCGGGGCTTTTGCCTTTGATGCACGAATGATGTACGAATAATGATAAAGATCAAATATCACTAAATCAGCCTTTGCCAAAAAAAGTCTTATGTTGCAGTATTGTTGCCAATCAAGGTTGCAACAAAACATAGGTTCTTCTCCCAATGAAGCTGAGTTTTAGTGAGTTCTCCATAGACAGTGAAACATTAGAACTGCATATCGATGGCAATTGCGTGGCTATCGATGAGCGAAATATCACCCTGTTGCTCATCTTGGCTCAGTCCTATCCTAGCCACTGCAGCAAACAAGACTGCTTAGATAAAATCTGGCAAGAGACGGTTGTGTCCGATATGTCTCTGTCTAAGTTGGTTTCTGATACGCGTAAGTTGTTTCATAAGGCCGGTTACTATGGTCCATTGATTCAAACCGTTCATGGGCGTGGTTATCGCTTAGAACATGTGTTGGGCAAGCAAGTTGTACAACAGGCTCAGTTAGCGCGGGAAACTCAACTACACCTACAGTTGCACGAGCAGGGCTCTGATGAGACTGTTCAAGAGGCAGCTCAAGAGACAGGTGCTGAGCCTGTGACGAACGAGCAGCCAGCCTCGGTATTTCATGGTAAGCATCAATCTAGTTCCAGCAGACAAACGCCATTGTGGGAGCTTTTTGCTAAAGGGGTCATTGCGTTATTGTTGTTGATCGGTTTGATAATTCAGTTTCAGCATGTCACTAATCCAAGCCATGAACACACGGCTGACGCAGATCATCAGCATACCGATAGTGCTGGTCATGATAAAGAAACAGTAAGACAACTTGCTTACAGTGAACCAAACGGTGCGATAGCTCGGGTGCTATGGGTTGATGATCATCCAGAAAATAATCTTGTAGAGAAGGCTTATCTCGAGCAAATAAATATCGGTGTATATAACACGGTCACTTCAGAAGAAGCGCTGATGCTGCTAACTATGTACAACTATCAGGCGGTGATCTCTGACATGGGCCGCCATGGTGATTCATTAGCTGGGCTAAAGTTATTGCAAGCCATGCGAGCAGCGGGAAATCGCACTGCGTTTTACCTTTATACTTATGTTGAGTCGCCTGGAGTTGTTGATGCGATTTATGAAAGCGGAGGTCAGGCTGTGGTGCTCGACTCTGAGACGCTCTATAAATTAGTGCTTAGCCATATTGAGCAGGAAAGCATGTAGACCGCTAGGAATTCAACACTTTTCAGCTTATTTCAAAGTTTGTCAGTGGGTAATTACCCAAGGATATGATACCAATATAGATGACGGGTTGTTATACCAATCGTTAAGCGGGGCGCTTGGGTGATAAACAGTCGATGATTGTACAAGATGGTTCTGCTTTTATCCCATTCTTCGATTAGCCACCTAGAGAAAGGTGGCCTTTTTTTATCTGCAGTTTGTCAGTTTTATACCAATCACAGCTTTAATAATACGATTGGTATTATTAAAGCTGTAGCAGAGGTTTAATCGTTAAATCCATCATGAATAAACAGATGCTTAGTTTGATTAAAGTTGCTCTCACTGCAATTAACAAAGTCGATGGCGTATTGAGCATGCTCTAATCTAAACTTGGCGACTTTGGCAATTTCATACTCATTCATCACGATATTCATCGCTTCTTGAGTCCACTCGGCTTCACCTGTGCCAATTTTTACTTCTGGTGGATCGTAGTGAGTCACCATCCAGTTCTGTAGTGCTTCGGCATCAATTTCACCTAGCTTCCAAGAAGTCAGCAGAGTGAGTAGCTGCGTTTTAGTTATTTCGGTGGTTTCCATGAATATCTCATTGGCTGGAACATAATGCTGCATAGGGTAGCTCAGATTTCATAAAGCACCTAGTTCCCACGAATGGAGTGTTGGATATTCGACCCCATTAAGGCCTGGGTAGGATTCAAATAGCTGAAGCTGTAATGGCTGTAGGCGCATAGCGTGATAATGAACTCCGCTAGCTTCCGCCATAGCCTTACGCGAAAGGGTTATATGGGGATTAAAACTATGCTCACTACAATGTAAGCCAAGTTCGGCAGCGATAAGCTGTGCATCCTGCGCAAATTGACGTAAGCCGCTGTCGGTAGCATCGCCCTTAAGGCAGAGGATTTTTGGTTTACTCCAATGGGCTAAGGTATCGAGCGTGACACTGAACGTAGGTTTACTCATTTTATCGACACTATCGATAAGTGTTTTTATTTGAGTTGGGCTAGCGGCACCAAGAAAGGCGAGCGTCATATGCAAGTTAGCGCTAGGGACCAATCTGACACTATTAGGGAGTTGAGTTTGGATTGCTGTTATCTGCTCAGTTTGGGCTGAATTGAGGCTAAAGCCTAAGAATACACGTTGAGTTGTCGTTGACATATTCGCTCCCATAAAAGCAGTTGATACAAGCTGTTTAGTCCTAGGTGGCTTTTAGAGTACACTAGCGAATAACAGTTTCATTTTATTCATGCAGGTTAACGAGCATATTTAGGGTTTATTTCTCCCCTAATCACTCATGGCATGAACTTATTATAACGGTATAAAAGACCCTCTCGTGACCTCATTACCTATACATTCACTGTTACAACCGCTGCGTGACGCTTTTAAGTGTCAGCAGCAGGTGATCCTCGAAGCGCCGACTGGCGCAGGTAAGTCCACCGCCTTACCGCTCGATATGCTCGATTGGCCAGAGATAAGCGGTAAAATTTTGATGCTAGAGCCAAGGCGAGTCGCAGCGCGTAATGTGGCGCAGTTTATTGCCAAGCAGCGCGGATGTGAATTAGGTAAAGAGGTCGGTTATCGAGTCAAAGGTGACTCGCGGGTTTCTGCTAATACACGTTTAGAGATAGTTACTGAGGGGATTCTCACCCGTATGATCCAGCAAGATCCCGAGTTATCGGGTATCGATATGGTGATTTTTGATGAGATCCATGAGCGGCATCTCACCACAGATCTCGGTTTAGCGTTGGCGTTAGAGATCCAAGCCAGCTTTCGAGAAGATTTAAAGATCCTTGCGATGTCAGCAACATTGTCTGGCTTGCCGCTTGCCAAGCTGATGCCTGAGGCCATAATGCTGAACAGCGAAGGCCGTAGCTTTCCGGTTGAACATAGTTATAGCAGCGTGCCCAATCAGGGGCACTGGCTCGATCATATGGCCAAGGTGATCATCAATAGCCTTGACGAGCACCCACAGGGTTCATTGTTGGCCTTTTTACCTGGTCAAGGTGAGATTAATCGCTTACACACCATGTTGAGTGCGCGTTTAGACTCAAAGACCACAATTATCTGTCCTTTATACGGCAGCCTTAGCGCAAAGGCACAAGATTTAGCCATTGCGCCTGCGCCACGCGGCATGCGAAAAGTGGTACTCGCCACTAACGTGGCTGAGTCGAGTCTGACTATTGAGGGGATCACCCAAGTTATCGATTCCGGTTATAAGCGTCAGGCACGTTTTAACCCTAAAACCGGTGTGACTCGTTTATCACTAAAACGAATTAGCCAAGCATCGGCAGCCCAGCGTGCGGGGCGAGCTGGTCGACTTATGGCTGGCTTTTGTACTCGACTATGGAGCCAAGAGGAGCATGGGCGGTTATTAAAAGCCGATGAGCCTGAGATCGTGCATAGTGATCTGCTGTCAATGGTACTCGATGCAGCCTTCTGGGGGGTTAAATCACTTAGCGAGTTGCCTATGCTTACCCAGCCTTCGCAAGCAAATGAGAATGTAAGTTGGCACTTACTTCAAGTCATGGGCATGGTTAATAACTCTCGAGTGATTACCAGCCATGGCCGCGCCGCGCACCAGCTTGGTTGTAATCCTAGATTGGCGCACATGTTATTGCTTGCCAAGCAGCAAGCTGGGCAACAGCAAGATATTAATCTCGCGGTACTCGCCTGCATTTTGGCGGCAACGTTAGAGTCACGTAGTCGTAGTCGGCAGGGTGCAGATATTAGCCGTTATCTTAATGAAGCGATTCAAGGTGAGACACGCCAGCAGATCCGTAACTGGGTCAGCACATTAAACCTCACCGCGTTAGGCAAGATTGATCTGAACGAGGCGGTGCGCCATGCCAGCAATGATGATATCGCCATGTTATTGGCTTTTGCATTTCCAGACCGAATCGCCAAGGCCCGTGGGGTCAGCGGTTATCAGCTGGCCAATGGCAGTGGTGTAGAGCTGGCCAATGACGATGCGCTAGCGGGAGCAAGTTGGTTAGTGGTTGCAGACCTTCAAGAAACTGAAGGGCGCAGTCAGGGTAAGGTGTATCTAGCTGCATCGCTTAATGAGCCATTATTTGATGCACAGTTAGCCAGCTTGGTTGAAAGCGTAGAGTATTGCGGTTGGGATGATGTTAAAGGCCGTTTTTACGCAGAAAAACAGCGTAAAGTTGGCCAGATATTATTAACCAAAGAGGCGATCAAAGTCGTCGACAAGCGCTTAATAAAGGGCGCGCTATTAGAACAGATAAACTTAAAGGGGCTAGCATTAGTTAATTTCAACAGTCAATGCCAGCGACTGCAAAATCGTGTCGCTTTAGCGAAGCAATACTGCCCAGAATATACTTGGCCAGCCCTCGATAATGACTCACTGCTCAATACCCTTGATGACTGGCTCGCACCTTACTTAGATGACGTGCGCAGTTTGGCACAATTAAAGCAAATAGATTGTTATACTCTGCTGCTTAATTTATTACCTTGGGAGTTGCAGCAGCAACTAGAGGCGTTGCTTCCAAGGAGCTGGCCAATGGCGACGGGGACTCAAGTTAGCATCGATTATGATGCTAACGGCCGCGCACTATTGAGCGTAAGGCTACAAGAAGCACTGGGCATGGCACAAAGCCCGGTACTTGCACAGGGCAAGCTCATCGTGACCATGGAGTTGTTGTCCCCCGCACATAGGCCGTTAGCGTTAACCGCCGATCTTGCGAGTTTTTGGCAGGGCCCCTATGAGCATGTTAAGAAAGAGATGAAGGGAAGGTATCCAAAGCATTTATGGCCAGATGATCCTGCTAATACCCAACCGACCAAATTTACTAAAAAGAAGACGTTTAGCTCGCAATAAGCTTGAGCACGTCGCGGACCGATAATGACTGATAAAGCTACACCGAAAGCCAGCGTGAAAAAAGCGCCAGCAAAGAAGAGCGTTGCCGCAAAAAAAACGCGAGCAAGCAAAAAGCCGACTAACAAGAAAGCCAGTAATGGATGGAGCAAAAAGCTTTGGTCTATCTGCTGGAAATTGGGCCTTGTCTTAGCCGTGATCATCGCATCTTATGCAATCTATCTTGATCAAATTATTGCCCGCAAATTTGAAGGGCAAAAATGGCATCTGCCAGCCCAGGTGTTTAGTCGCTCTATGGCGCTGTATCCCGGTGCAGCAGTGAGTCATGGCCAGTTAATGTCGGAGCTTAAACTGCTGGGTTATCGTAAGGTGGCTAATCCGCGTCAGGTCGGGGAGTTTTCGGCTTCTAAAACCAAGATCGATCTATGGCGTCGACCATTTTTGCATCCGCAAGGCGATCAAGCGGAGCAGAGGGTGATGATGACCTTCGACAGTAATGGTGTCGTATCGGTTGCCCGTGATAGCGATAAGCGTCAGTTAGCGGTATTTCATCTTGAACCTGTTTTACTCGACAGAATTATCACTGGTGATGGTGAAGACAGGTTGTTTGTTTCGACCGATAAGATCCCTAAACCAATTGTTAATGCACTTATCTTAGTTGAAGATCGCAGTTTTTATGAGCATCACGGTGTTAACCCGTTTGCTATTTTACGTGCCGCTATGGTCAATATCAGTGCAGGGCGTACTGTACAAGGTGGCTCGACCCTAACTCAGCAGTTGGCTAAGAACTTCTTCCTATCCAGTGAACGTTCGCTTAGCCGTAAACTTCGTGAAGCTTTGATGGCGATCATTATCGATTTTCGTTATGAGAAAGATGAGATCTTAGAAGCTTATCTTAATGAAGTGTATATGGGACAAGATAAAGCCCGTGGTGTACACGGTATGGGCTTAGCTTCGCAGTTTTATTTTGGTCGACCAATCGCTGAGTTAACTGTGCCGCAGCAGGCATTTTTGGTCGCAGTGATTAAAGGGCCCTCTTATTACAATCCGTGGCGCTACCCTGAGCGTGCGACAGAACGTCGTGATCTCGTCTTGCGCTTGCTGATGGAAGCCGGCGACTTGAATGTGGCTCAATATCAAGCGGCGGTAGAGTCTCCTTTAGGACTTAGATTAGCCAATAAATCAGTGCATCAAAAGCTGCCAGCCTTCTTCGCTGTGGTTAAGCGTGAGCTTGCCAACCGCTATGGTGATGCCCTGTTGCAGGAATCTGGAATAAAGGTCTACACCACGCTTGACCCTATGGCGCAGGAGGCCGCAGAAAAAGCGGTTGAACAAACCTTAAAGCAATTGGGTAAAAACGATAAAAGTCTGCAAGTGGGCATGGTACTGACCGATAAATACTCGGCAGGCATTGCCGCAATGGTGGGCGATAAGGTGCCAAGCTATAAAGGTTTTAACCGTGCGGTAGAAATTCGCAGGCCCATAGGCTCATTAATTAAGCCATTTGTGTATGCCACAGCGTTAAATGATGGCAAGCAATATAACTTAATGTCGCCTTTAAAGGATCAGCCTATTACGCTGAAAAATGGCCAAGGCAAAACCTGGTCGCCACAGAACGTTGATAAGAAGTTCCGTGATCAAGTACCTTTACTCACTGCATTTAAGAACTCAATGAACGTGCCGACCGTTAATCTGGGTATGGCGATTGGCGTGAGTAGTGTGGCCACAACGTTAGATAAAGCAGGCTGGAAGGATAAGATCCCTGAATACCCTTCAATGCTACTTGGCGCAGTAAACGGCTCGCCATTAATGGTGGCACAGGTATTCCAAACTATTGCCGATGATGGTCGCTATCGCCATTTAAATTCGGTGACGACGGTATTGAACGCCCAAAACCAACCGCTGGCAGCTTCTAGGCCGCAAGCGGTGCAAAGTATTCCAGCAGCCAGTAATTACTTAGTTAAATACGCTATGACCCAAGTGGTTGAGTCGGGTACGGCAAGACGTTTAGGCAGTGCATTCCCTTATGTGACGTTAGCGGGTAAGACAGGCACCAGTAATGACTCGCGTGATTCTTGGTTTGCTGGCTTTGATGAGCGAAATGTGGCTGCTATTTGGATTGGCCGTGATGACAACGGTAAGACAGGGCTTTACGGTAGTAGCGGCGCAATGGCTGTTTACCAAGCCTTCCTTAACCATCGTGCGCCATTGAGCCTGCGCATGGCGCCAGTTGATGGCGTAGTGCAGGGCTACTTTGAGAAAAATACCGGTAAGGCCGAAGAGCCACAATGCGCCAATGTGGTAAAAGTGCCAGCCCTTAGGGATAGTTATCAGCCTGTGGCTAATTGTGGTGAACCTGTTCCTTGGTGGAAGAAGCTGGTTGGCGGGTAATTTATAACGTGTGGTTAACTCTGAGTCGGTCATTAACTCAGTAAGTCTTTTAGATAGAGTCTTCTAGATTGAGTCTTCTAGATTGTCATCTTAATATGCCCATTGATGTTTTGCATCAATGGGCATATTTGTATGTAGCTGGGAGGCGTTAAGACTAGCCCGCTAGAGTCTGTACTCGACGTGCTTTTAGTAGATAAACCAAGGGAATAATCGCTATAACAATCAGTAAGGCTGCCAAATTACCGTTTTGGACCACGCCATAACGTGCTGCAATAATACTGCCAAGTAAGGCGCCACTGCCAATGCCCACGTTGAATAATCCGGAATAGATAGCCATAGCCACATCGGTTGCATCTGGCGCGAGCTTGAGCGCTTTAGATTGCAAAGATAAGCACATCAACATCATGCCTGTACCCCATAAAATACACAGCGGCAGCAATAACCCTATTTGACTCGCGATGAAGGGGAGTATCGCCATACAAGTGCCGAGTGCTGCTATAGCAAGCATTAGCAGTCGTTGAGCATGGCGCGCTTGATAGCGACTAAATAGCGCACTGCCAATTAATCCTGCTGCACCGAATATCAACAAAATCATAGTGGTGATATTGGCCGAATAGCCAAAATGCTCTTGCAGTAATGGTTCAAGATAAGTGTAAACGCTGTAGTGTGCAGTAACGAGCGTCATGGTTAATAAATACAGCCACAGCAGCGCTTTGTTGCTCGCCAATGCTGGTAGGCTTCGCCAGCTACCACCATGGGTTGCAGGTAAGGTTGGCAGGCCACGCCATAGCAATAACATCATGCCCAGAGTCAGTACACCGATTAAGGCAAAAATACTGCGCCACCCCATTAATTGACCCACAACGCGCCCCATAGGGATGCCTAGCACTAGCGCCAACACGCAGCCTGTAGCAAAGATACTCAAGGCTTTGGCGCCTTGCCCTTTAGGGGCTAAGCGTACGACTAACGCCGGAGCAATAGCCCAAAATAACGCATGGGTTAAGGCGATACCGATACGGCCCGATAGCAAGATATCGTAGCTTGGCGCCCAGACGCAGATCCCGTGACTGATGATAAACACCGACATTAACCCGAGCAGAAGTTTCTTACGCTCAAAGCGTGCAAACAAGAGTACGGCTGGCAGAGATGCGAGTGCAACCACCGCAGCATACACTGTGAGCATGGGGCCGATAGCAACCGCACTCATATTAAAGCTTTGGCCAAGGTCTGATAAGAGGCCTACAGGAACAAATTCAGTAGAGACAAAGACAAAAGCGGTCAGTGCCAGTAGCCACACTGGAGCCCAAGCGAGGAGGCGCTGTTTCATCGGGTCTGGTTTCATCGGGTCTAAATCAAAATCAAAAGGGCGGCAAGTCTACGCTCAAATCGAATTTTTGGCGAGTGGGTTAGCGATGGTGTGAGATATAAAATGTTTAACTTGTGAGCAGTGAGACAGTTTTACTTTTGCCATTATTTTGTGATTTTTAGGACCTAGGACCTAGGACCTAGGACCTAGGACCTAGGACCTAAGACCTAGGACCTAGGACCTAAGACCTAGGACCTAAGACCTAGGACCTAAAAGCTAAAAGCCTAGAGCGCTCATAAACTCGCTGCGAGGACAGCTTTGCTGTTAGAGCGGACTGCGTCCTGCTATACGGTCAAGAGTCTGCATATGTTGTTGATGTAGGTTGGGCTTTAGCCCATCGCGGATGAGAATTAACTAAAGGGGGAAATGACGGCATAAATGCCGAGCTACTATAAAGAAGGCCCTAGGATCCAGAACCTGCTTTTCCTAGAACCTTCTTCTAAAACCTCTTCAATAAAAAATAACGTTCTGGGCTTCTTGCTGTGGCCGGCACTGTACCAATGATCTCAAATCCGAGTTTTTGATAAAAGACCGGAGCCTGAAAAGAGAGGGTATCGAGTTGCGCCTGAGTACAGTCACGCTTTATAGCCTCAATCTCCGCTTGCAGCATAAGCTTGCGGCCAAGTCCTGTGCCTCGCGCTGCCTCATCGACCCAAACGACGTTAATCAAAAAGTTATCGTAGATAGTACGCCCAGCGACACCGCCAATGAGTTTGCCATTATCATCATGGGCAACAATAGTCAGCGGCTTTGAGGTTTCAGGCCCCATATGAGCAAAGTTATGCTGCCGAACACCTTCGACCAAGGCATCAACAATGGCAGGGTTTTCATCGTGGATCACATCTATGTTCATCTTAACGTCCATTTTTATTGTTTTAGGTTGGCTCAGTTTTTCTTTTTCGTGTCAGCCTTTCCGGCTTTACCCGGCTGTTACCGTCTTAGCCTTTCCTTGCACCTAGGACCTAGAACCTAGAACTTAGCACCTAGAACCTAGAACCTAGATTCCTATCGTCTTTTCTTTCTTGCCGGCTTTTGCTGTAACCAAATATAGATCCCGCTAAACGCCATGATTAACAAACTTAAGGCTACTAAATCCATTATCCAAGGGCCTAATGAACCAAAGAGGCGGCCGCTGTGTAAATCAAGTAATACCCGCTCCCAGCTTAATCGACTCGCTCTAATTTGTTCTGCAACCTTGGTGGTGTCTGCATCATCTATGGGGTGAACCCAATCAATGGCTACCAGAGGTTTTATTGCGGTCCATTCGATAATATCGCTATCGGCCTTATATTGGCCTGTTGTCGTTTGTAGCCATAATTCTTCGCCGTATCCAAGGGCTTGAATATTATTGGGGAGACCGGTCGCTGCACTTTGTGTTTCAAATAGATCACCTTGGGCGGATAACAGGTAAAGCTGGTGGCTGTCGATAGCGACAATGATCTCTTGCTTGATAGCGATCGCTAACACTTCAGTGTTCGCTTCTAAAATTAATTTATCGTTAAGCCACACTTGGTTACCAGAGCTGGAAAGAGTCTGTGGTGAACTTTGATAGACGGCGATATTGGTTGGCGCTTTTATGCCGTAGTAATCGAGTAACCAAGCCTGCTTTACATGGGCTGTATCGAGAGACAGGTGGTTGCTGTGATTGATTAACACCCCAGTTACGGCGATAAAAATCACGAAAAGCGTCGAGAAAATGCCGATGCGGCGATGCCAAGGACGTAGTTGGCGCAGTATTTTTACTCTAAGATTTGGGTGTTTACGGGTCATTATGGCACCGGTTGACCTTCTTGTTGTTTTAATGATCAGCCCCTAGGTTGCTTAAATCACGTTGCTTAAGACGCGTTGCTTAAGTCACGTTGCTTAAGGCACATAGCCTAAGGCTTTAAATGCGAATGCAGCTCATTTACTTTACAGCAACACGTGCCACGACTGAACTGTTAAATGCTTTTTATCATAGGGCTGTTGAGTTTTGCCGTATCTTGTTGCTCAAAATAGAGAGCATACTAACGGCGGCTGATAAGCCAGGGGAGGGATACCGTTGAAGCGAATAGGCCAGCCTAGTTGCTGACCTATTCAAAACTGTATTTAAAAACAGTATTCAAAACAGTATTCAAAAACTGATGTATTTCAAAGCGGGCTATTCAAAAGCAGGCTAACTCACTCAGCAGGCTAGTCAGTAAGCCTACAAGCTAGAACCAACTTTGTTCAATCGCGGTTGAAAAAACAGAAGAGTAATCAGCTAAAATAGCGCTATGACCCGTACTAAACACCTTAAATGATGCATCAA
The DNA here is from genome assembly GCF_052977045.1 of Shewanella sp. 125m-7. Taxonomy (NCBI): domain Bacteria; kingdom Pseudomonadati; phylum Pseudomonadota; class Gammaproteobacteria; order Alteromonadales; family Shewanellaceae; genus Shewanella; species Shewanella sp. 125m-7. The sequence goes on along the minus strand of NZ_JBRILQ010000005.1, from coordinate 128,217 downwards.
TAGGCACTGTTAGTTCGTTGTTGGTGACATTGACGATTAATTCTGGAAATAACACTGTGTTGGCTGCATTAATCAAATCTTGCGCTTGAGTTAACGAGTAATCATCATTACTTATTGAAGCTGCTGAAATATTTGATAGTTCAGAATCCGATACGCGAATAATGACAGAGAAATTAGCCAGCTTTGCGATTGACTCTTTGGCATCATTTACCAAATCCGCGGTAGCAAAATCAGCGGGTTCTTGCCATGTGTACTGATAACCATCATTGAACTGGTAAGCTCGGCTATTTTCAAATTCAAAATTGGCAGTGGCGCCGTCAGCGGGCAGATGAAAAATAACTCGGCTTGCTACTGTGCTTTTGGCGTAATCATTTTTCTGAATCACATCGTTGTAACTATATTCAACTCTGACTTCTTGTTGACTTGTTTCAAGATTAAGTTCGGTGATGCATTTAACGCTAATCTTATTTGTCGCTGTACATAAACGGGTAATGGTGTCATCAGATAAGCCGAGTTGCAGCGCATCACTTCTGAAGTTTTTGTCGACGATCACTTCATCACCATCGTCAGGGTGCAATATGTTGTCGATATATTCGCACCCACTAATATTTAGGCATAACAAACTGACCACTAGTATTTTGACTTTAGTATTCATTTATCGATTACTCAGCTACTGATAAAGCAAACGGAAATCACAATTTACCACTGTTTATATTGGCGGTAATAGTGATATTTACTCTGAAATACCATTACTGCACAGTTGTAATCATCATGCGGTGAAATAAAGGTCATGTCGCTGCTGTTAAGTTTAGTTGTGAAGCCGCTAAATGGGCTGGTTTTATTCAAGGCGGGTCGGTATGGCGAAGTTTGTCGTCGGTTAGCCGTTGGTGTTGTTCGCTATATATTGGCTTAGCGGCTTTGCCTTTATGGTGTATTGTTTCTCTATAATGACCAATAGTGCTGCAAAACAGCCAATATAACAGACAACATAATAGCGATGACAAAAGCGCTCAACAAAGTTAAACCGTCATATGCGGGTTTAGTTTTTTGGGGTGATATATACCCAAGCTACTTCAAGATGCTCGTTTCAGCGAGAATTTATTGGCTGCTAATCAAGGCGCAGATTTATAAGCATAGTCGCTCTACGTTAAAAATCGGCAACGCAGAGTAGAAGCCAATAAAACCCGCCCTTCGGGAGTGACTCAGCGTATCTACTTCTGTGTCAAATAAGTTTAAAAGGGAATGCCATTCCAGCACTCATTTTCCTTGAATTAAACACGCTGAGATCACTCTGAATCCTGCATCTTGAGGTCACTTGGGTATACCATCTAAGTACAGTGCGATACGAGATAACTTGGTCAATGCCCTTACTGATAGTGTCGCACCTGTTATGCCGTCAATATGGGTATCAAGCTTGAGCTCTGGGGTAAGTTTGGCTGACTTAAACTGGTCAGTAAAAAAGTCATGCCTGACTTCATCGCCGCGACTTTCTCGATATTCCAATACTTTTGTTTGGGCTATTTGGTTGTTTTTTACATGGATGCCGACGGTGATAGGGGCTTCTTTACCTATTTCGTTCATCACCCACACACTTTCATTACCTTGTTTCCAGTAGCGTAAGCGCATTTTTCTATAACTATGAGCGAGAATCGACTCAATCACGCTTTTAGTCTCATCATCAATCCATAACACTTTAGATTTAGGCGGCGCACTGTTAAAGGCTTGAGCAATAAAGTCTTCAGCAGTCTGGTAGGTTCCGCGTGCACTTGCCATGCCGCCAAATAGCGACAAACTAAGGATGATAATGACGGTCGATGCAAACTTCATAGCTGACTTCTTAGGCTGTGTTAGGAAGGTAAAAGCTCGAAAGCTAAATGAGTGCCCACGATGGGCACTCATGCGGTGTCTAAGTGCTTAATAAATATTGTTTTATAAACAACTTAGCTTAAAACTGCTTAGCTTAAAACTGATAGCCAACACCTAGGTTGAAGCCGTCAGCGTCTTTAGCACCGCCTACGCTTTCGTAGTCAGCTTTAAATACCACATTCTCATGCAGCCAGTAGTTGATACCTACGTTAGTTTGCTCAACGTTAGTGTCTTCGCTATTGCCTGCATTGTTGTCGTACTCGTTGTAGCGAGCAAATACACCAAAGCTTTCGTTGATGCGATAAGACGGCTCAATGTACCAACCGTTTTGCTCATTACGACCTAGTGCCTTAGCTTCTTTACCGTCAATATCCCACTGGGCATACAATGCTTTAACAGTGAAATCTTGAATAGAGTAGATAGCATGAGCCGTCAGTAATGTTGCTGCTGCGTTTTCAACGCCAGCTGCGCCCTGAGTTAAGTCAGATTGATACTGCGCAGTTGCCGCAAGCTCTAAGCCTGTTACGCCTGTATATTTGACGCGTGCTGTGTAGGCAAGATCTGAAGCATCAGCCTTTGCTACTTTTTGGCGGCCGCCACGAATGCTGTAGGTATTATCAACCTTTAGCCCTGAGGTGATTGTGCCATCAAATGCAAGACCCGGAGCGGCTTTAACATTAAGTGCAGCACCCGCTTCCCACCACGTTGCTGGAATGATGTACTTCTCAACGGGGTTACGTTCAACACCGTAGAATGCTGGTGGCTCGTGAGTTTCGTTAATGATGCCGACAGGGATTAAGAATAGACCTGCTTTACCGGTAAGCATCTGGTTGAAGTCATGCTCGATATAAGCTTGCTCTAGCTCAACTTCACCAGGCTTATCGTTACCCGATAGCGCATGTTCAATTTCTAGTTCAGAGAAAAAACGGGTGTTTTCAGTGAATTCATGACCGAAGAATAAAACGAAACGATGAAAATCGATGGATTTCTTATCTTTACCCGTCTTGTTATCAGTGATGTTGTTGTAGTGAAGCTCACCATAACCACCGATAGTGGTCGTGCTTTCGGTTACCGTTACCGAGACAGATTCTTCTACAACGTCAGCAGTTTGTTCAACACGTTTTTCTGTTTCATCCAGACGCTTTTCAAGATCTTGAAGCACTTGCTGTTGCTGTTCGATAATTTTACGTAGTTCCGCTGTATCATCGGCTGCAACAGCAGCTTGAGAGGCAAACATGCCAACTAGCGCGGTGGCAAGTAAGGTTTTTTTCATCATTCTATTCCCCAATATTTAATGAGTTCGCTTTATTTGTGACGGATTGTATCAATTGATTATCATAATGCAAATTATTCTCATTTAAATTTAGATTGAGATCAAGGTTTGTAACTATTTTGTAGTTGGATTGTTTGTATTTGTCGTGTTGCTACATGCCTTTTATTGCTTTTTATTCATGGCGTTAGTCAATAATTGTTACGGAGCAATAAAAATATGGCTTTGTTTGCATCGGCACTATATAGCTGAGAGTTAGGCTGGAATGCTGCTTCAAAAACACGAGGTAGAGTTAGGGGCCACGTTCGTTTTGTTCGCGGTTAAGGAGGGCTGCATCCTTCTAGCTAAGTCATCGGGTGAGTCAAAATCCAATCTTGGTATACACTGGCGGACTATTTTTGAAGGTTTATTAAATATCCGAGTGAATATGTTTTTAAGTTCTTATTTTAAAAAAGAAAACCAATCTTTAACTATCACTCCTCAGCAGGCGAGTGATTTTGCCAAAAGCGTCGCCCAAGACTTCAATCCCATTCATGATGTGGGCGCTAAGCGCTTTTGTGTTCCTGGCGACCTACTATTTGCCTTAGTGCTTAATGAGTATGGCTTAAGCCAAAAAATGACATTTAATTTTGCAGGCATGGTTGGCGATGGTGTACAACTGCAATTTGCTGATGATGTTGCAGAAGATTTTGATATTCGAGATAACAAAGATAAGTGTTATCTCGAAGTACACCGCAGTGGCGATGTGCGTTATTGCGAGACCCAGATAGAGTCGTTCATTCGCAAATATGTGGCGTTCTCCGGCCTTAATTTTATGCACATTTTAGTGCCTATGATGAAGCAGCGTCAGATGATGATTAATCCTGCTCGCCCTTTGGTGATCTACGAGAGCATGTCATTTGATTTAACCACCTTAGATTTTAATGAGGTGAGTCTATCTTTGGTTAAGCAAGAACTCGAAATTGAAGGTAAGCGTGGCGATGTGACCTTAACCTTTGAGCTACTCAGTGGTGATACGGTCGTTGGAACAGGGGTGAAAACCTTAGTCATGAGCGGTCTTCGTCCCTATGAAGATGAGCCTGCACAGCAGATGTTTGATGCCTATGAGAGCCGCAGATTAGCCTTTGTTTAAGCGGATCGTTAGCTCTACAAGCTAACTTGTTGAACAGACTTAAAAGCCACTTATTGCTTTAATTGCTTAAGTGGCTTTTTTGTTTTTAGGCTCTTGGACTTTAGATCTAATACTGATTGGTATAAATAGCATCAACTTGATTTAAAAATGCGCAAATGAACGACGAAAGCTGAAAATGTGATTAAGTTCACTTGAGACAAGGGGTCAGATCGCGCATTCTACTTGTCCCTATCACTTGCTGGCCCTAATGGTTAGACAAGGACTGGGATCCGTTCGGATGAAGGTAGCAGGAGAGTGGGGAGTAACCCCACACCGACGAGGCAACTTTGTTATTGCTAATGCGTTAACAAAGCACTCTTTCAGGTGCCACATAGTGGTGAGGACTGTTACTGGACGAGCCTCTGGAGAGACTGTGAGCAGCTAAGTGTTCGTCAACTTAACTGTCACACAGCGCCGAAGGCGAAAGTGTGAGCCCCTGTGGTTTACGCGAAACGCTCAGGCAAAAGGACAGAGGAGAGGATGACTGTGTTAGTTATTAACCATAACTACATAAAGTCACTGTCGTTTGTCGCTGCGCCTTTTTTCTACCTAACTCACGTTTAGTGAAGCTAGGTGGACTCTATCGCTCGTTGCAATCGGCTAGTGCTAGCAACAGCCATTTCTTTTCCTCCTCCGATTATTAATAACTCTAAATACAGAGTTTTGTTGTTTAATACTCGAGGAATACCATGAATTTTCACGCGCTTTTAGCCGATATCAACGCCATTGTCTGGGGACCCGTTACCCTATGCTTATTGGTTGGAACCGGCCTCTATCTCACTGTTCGACTGAAATTGATCCAAGTTTTTAAATTGCCTATGGCGCTGGGTTTACTGTTTAAGCCTGCTAGCGGCAAGGGCGACCTGTCATCGTTCGCTGCGCTTTGTACTGCGCTTTCTGCCACCATTGGAACCGGTAATATTGTCGGTGTGGCTACTGCAATTAAAATTGGCGGCCCCGGCGCGCTATTTTGGATGTGGCTAGCGGCTTTCTTTGGCATGGCAACCAAGTATGCTGAGTGTATGCTCGCGGTAAAATACCGCACCACCGATGCTAGAGGTAATATTGCCGGCGGCCCAATGTACTATATTGAGCGCGGCCTAGGCCTTAAATGGCTGGCAAAAATCTTTGCTGTTTTTGGTGTGGGTGTCGCCTTTTTTGGTATTGGTACTTTTGCGCAGGTTAACGCCATTAGTGATGCCATGACCATTGCCTTTGAAATCCCGGCTTGGGTTACCGCAATCGTGCTAACTCTTATGGTTGCAGCAGTGACACTGGGCGGTGTTAAGCGCATCGCTAACGTGGCGCAAAAGCTGGTGCCGACGATGGCGCTAGGCTACGTATTAGCCTGTATGTGGGTGCTATTTATTTTTTCTGACCAGATCATGCCTGCGTTTGAGTTAGTGATTCATTCAGCCTTTACGCCTATCTCGGCGGCGGGTGGCTTCCTGGGGGCAACCGTTGCGCAGGCGCTGCAAATTGGTATTGCCCGCGGCGTATTCTCTAATGAGTCAGGCCTAGGTAGCGCACCGATTGCTGCTGCTGCGGCAAAAACCAATGAGCCCGTTGAACAGGGCCTTGTGAGCATGACAGGGACTTTCTTCGATACAATTTTAATTTGTACCATGACGGGTTTAGTGCTGATTATTACCGGTGTTTGGAGTGGCGATACCGCGGGTGCCGCCATGACTAGCGCTGCATTTGCAGCCAGTGGTTCAGCCATTATTGGCCAATATGTGGTGACGATTGCCCTAGTGTGTTTTGCCTTTACTACCATTTTGGGTTGGCATTATTATGGCGAGCGCTGCTGGTATTACTTAACGGGTAGTCGTCTTGGTGAGAAGGGCGTCAAACTCTATCAATTTATCTTCTTAGGGTTAATTGCCGGCGGCGCATTTATTCACTTAGATCTGATTTGGATGCTAGCCGATACGGTCAATGGCTTAATGGCGATTCCAAACTTAATTGCCTTGATTGGGTTAAGGCACGTGATATTAAAAGAGACGCGCAAGTACTTTGCTAAGCAGCAAGCATTAGCGACTCAAAGTTCACCAGCTTAATTTAGCCTAGAAATACACAGCCGTTATAGCTAAAAAACAGCCCGTTTCATTATCAATGAGACGGGCTTTTTCTTGAGCGTTATTACAGGACTTTCTGTTAGAGAAGGCTAAAGTTTTTGGCAGCAAGTGTCGCTTGTTAACTGTCGATTGATTGAGCACCTAAAAGCTCAAAAATGGCGTATGATCTCGCTTCAGAAATTTGGTCATAGGAAGAGTCACTTTAGACGCTCAGGCACGATTGCCAAGCGCTGTGCTTTCCTTTAATTTAGTGACCATTAAAACTTTTTATAGATCTAACATTAGACCTAACATTAGACCTAAAACTTATAGCTTAATGTAAGCCCACAGCGCTTACCGTTATGGCTCTGTTTGGATTAAGGAATGCAATGCCAAGCTTAAATCGCATCATACTTATCGATACTCATCTACCTGGCGTGGTAGAACTGGCCCTGGATGGCCACACCAATATTTGCGGCACTAACGCATCGGGTAAAACCACCTTGCAGCGTCTGGTCCCCGTTTTTTATGGTGAATACCCGAGTCGAGTGGTGCCATCAACCCGTGACAGTTTTGAGCGCTGGTACTTGCCCCATGATTCAAGCTTTATCATCTATGAATATATCAAGTCTGATGGCTTAGCCTATCAGGCGGTGTTAGCTTCTGCTGGCGACGGTAAAGGGGTGAACTACCGCTTTATTGCCAAGGCTTTTGAGCTTGATGATTACATCAAGACTAAGCAGGGCGATAGCATTCAATGTTTCACCATGGCCGAGCTTGGTCGTGAGATGAAGCGTGCAGGTGTGGCGGTAACTAATCTGCTTAATACTCGTGAGTATCGCGCCATTATTCAAAATGACCGCGCCTTATTAAGCACGGGCAGCAATCGTAATGAGCTACGCAATTATGCGCGTCAGTTCTCCTTGTGTGAGGCGGAGCATTCACTGCGCCATATTGAAAAACTGGCTAAAGCGGTGCACTCGAAAGAGGGCAAGATGGAAACCATCAAGTCAATGGTTGCCGCCATCTTGGAAGAGGATGGGGTTAACCCGCCAAGCTCGCGTCTGAATCCACAGCGTGTTGAAGCCTGGATCCGCGAAAGTCAGCTGATCCAAGGCTTTGAGCAAATTCGCCCAGAGTTTGAAAAGCTAGAGCAAGAGTTCAACCAACTGCTGAGTACCGAGCTTCGTCTTGCAAGTTTACGTCGAGGCTACAGTAAAGATGAAACTGCAGAAGTTGAGCGACAAGAACATCATCAAGACCTGTCTAAGGCGTTAAACGCCCAGCTGCGCCAACTCGATGAAGAGTGGAAAGAGCAGCGCGACGAGCTTAACCTCGACTTGTCAGCCGCCAAAGGTGACGTGGCTAAGTGTGAGCATGAGCTGGACTCAATTGAAGATCAGCATGCCGGTTTTCAAGATGCCGAAATCGAGCAGGCCAAGTTAGATCTCGAACAGCTTCCAAGCTGGCGCGGAAGTTTAGAGAATTTAACTGAGCGTCATAAGCTACAAACCGAGAAACATCAAGATATTGAAGCGGCGTACAATGCGCGTCGTAGCAAGATTGGTGAAGGCTTAAACCGTGAGCTTGAAAACCTACACCAAGAGCAAGATAGCTTACGTGAGTCACGCGATAAGCAACGCGAAGTGGGCCGCTCTGAGTTAGCCGCACTTGAGCAGCAATGGCGCGAGTCGACCGAAAAAGGTCAAGCACAGTTTAGCGAGCAAGCCTATCAACTTAAGGTCAATGCTGCTGAGCTAAAGGTGCGCGTCGATAGCGTAACTTACTCAGAAGAGGAAAAGTTAGCGTTAGCGGTATTTGATGAGCGCATATCCGGCGCCGATGAAGATCAAGAAGCGTGTAACGCTAAGGTAGATCGCTTAACCAGCGAGGAGCGTAAGTTACGCGCTAAACGCGATCAGGCCAACGAGAGCCTTCGTGTTGCAGGCATTCGAGTCACTGAGCGCCAAAGTGAGCTAGAAGAGCTACAACATATCTTGTTCCCGCAGTCGCATACTTTACTGGAGTTTTTACGTAAAGAAGCTAACGGCTGGGAAAATACCCTAGGTAAGGTCATCAACTCAGAATTACTGCATCGCAGCGACCTGCATCCAAGCATCAGCGGTGATAGCCTTGAAGCCTTATACGGTATCGCGTTGGACTTAAAAGCCATTGACGCGCCAGAATACGCGGCTTCAGAGCAAGAGCTAAGGGTTAAGCACACTGCTGCAGAAGAGATGCTGGCTAGCGCCAAAGCGCTACAAGTTGAAGCTGAAGATACCTTGGTTGTGAGCAACACTGAGCTCGATAACCTACTGCGTGAACTCACCTTTGCTCGCACAGCTTATAAGAATAGCCGGGACGATCTGCGTCGCCTGTTTGATGACAAGCGCGCTGAGCAGGAAAAGATTAACCAAGCATTGAACGATCGTAAAGCCGCTTCGCAAAAGCAACTTACCCGTATCGATAGCGATATCAAGCAATTGCTAAGCCAGCAGCAAGAGTGGCTGGAAGAGCAAAAAGAGCAAGCCCTCGAGGCGCGCATGGAGAAAAATGCTTACTGGCAGGAAGTAGTTGGCGCATTAGACAACCAGCTAGGCCAAGTTAAAGCCAATATTCAAAACCGCCGTGATCATGCTGCCAGCGAGCAAAAAGCCTGTGAGCAGTGGTACAAGAGCGAGCTAAAATCTCGCGGTGTCGATGAAGCTAAAATTGTGGCACTTAAGGCCGATATACGCACTCTTGAAAGCAATATTAGCAAGGCCGAACAGCGCCGTAGTGAAGTGCTACGTTATGATGATTGGTATCAACATACTTGGCTTAAACGTAAGCCAAAGCTGCAATCGGAGCTCAGCACCGTTAAGCATGCCAGCCTTGACCTTGAGCAGCAGCTAAAAGCCAAAGCCAATGAAGTAAAAGCCAAGCGTAACGAGCTTGATGGTGAGCGTAAGCAATCTGATGCAGTGCAAATTGAGGCGTCAGAGAACTTAACTAAGCTGCGCAGTGTGATGCGTAAACTGAGCGAGCTAAAGCTGCCGCCAAACAACGATGATGCCCAAGGCAGTTTGTCTGAGCGTCTACGCCAAGGCGAAGATCAACTACTAAAGCGTGATTCTATGATGGGCTCGGTGAAGCAATATGTTGAGCACTTTGACTCAGTGATCGCCAGCAAGTCAGGTTCTGGTCTGTCTGAAACGTGGGAGCGCGCCCGTGAAGAATCAAGTTTCGTTAACGATAAAGGTATTCGTATTATCGATTACCGCAAATTGGTGCCACAGCTTGAACAGCTATTGAACGTGATGGTGCCGCAATCGATTATGGCGCTACGTGAGCAAGGGCGTATATTCGGTGTCGACTTAACCGCCTTCTACGACGTATTAGCGGATATTGATCGCCGCATCGCCTCGCAAAGTGCGCGTATTACCCGTGAAGTGGGCGAAGAGTTGTTCCTAGATGGCGTATCAGAATCAGCCGTTAGAATTCGCTCACGCATTAGTGAGCTAGAGTTCTGGCCTGAGCTAGAGCAGTTTGTAAAAGCCTTTAAACGCTGGAAAGCCGACGGTTTTAGCGACCTGCCAGGTGAGGATTACACCAACAGTATGCGCCGCGCGTTAGACATTATCGGCCGCGCGGCACTGTCTGGTGGTATCGCTAAGCTACTTGAGATTGAGCTGCGCCTTAAAGAGGGAAACAGCGATTTAGTTATCCGCACCGACAGACAGTTAAATGAATCATCAAGCCACGGTATGGCTTACTTAATTTTGTGTAAGTTCTTGCTGGCATTTACTCGATTATTGCGTGGCCGTGCAGATGTGACGATTCACTGGCCCATTGATGAATTAGGCACCTTGCACCACGGTAACGTGAAGAAGATTTTTGATGCCTGTGAAAACAACAATATTTCAGTATTAGGCGCGTTCCCCAACCCAGAATCTGAGGTGCTTAACCTGTTTGCTAACCGCTACATCATTAACAAACAGACGAAGAAACTGCAGGTGGTTAAGCCGCAAGTTAATCCTATCGCCGATAAACTCAATCAGCGACGTGCTAAGGAGGCTGTGTAATGAGCCAAGTAACCGAAACAGCCATTGTTGGAACCAGTGCCTTAATTGAGCGTTTACTTAAAGGTGAATTTATCTGCCGCACCACAGATGAAGACGGTTGGCGTGCACTGAAAAGCCCATCGACTCGCGATCATGTAGAGGCTTACCTTAACCAAATAAACCGCACTATTGGCTCCGCCAGTGAAGGCGAAGTCTTTTTCTGTGGTTATCAGCAGCTAGGCGATAGCGAGCGTAAAGTGATTTCCTCGCAGTTTAAAGATATCTGTAATGCGCTGATCCCGCTGGTGGAATGGCTAGTACTGGTGCAAGAAGGCAGCGGTCAAGACGCGCCGCTATCTGAAGGTGTTGCAGTGCGTTTAACCGAGCTGCAAACCCGCATCGAAGACACGCCAGCATTTCGTGAGCAGTTAGCTAAAATCAGTCATTACCGCCTGTTTGGCTCGACCAGCACTAACGTCGACGCGCAAATCAAACTGGTGTTTAAGCGCTTAGTGGAGCTGGGGTATCTGACTCGTCCTAACAGCGAAAAGCAGATTTACATTGCCACAGGCAAGCTAGATTACCTTTATGAGGTGATCCGCTTTATCGATGAGACTGAAGGTTTGAGCCTGGAAGCTCAAGCCGAGACCGCAACGCAAAGGGACTTGATCTAATATGAGCAGTAACTTGCATCAAGCGGGTGTAAAACTACTGAGGCAACTTGGGCGTCACGCCGAGCTGGTGATGGACGTGTACTTGTCTGGCTCTGTGTCGGTCGATGAAAGCAACGCCGCTGCCATTGATAAGCTGCAAAAGAGCGATATCTTATGGCGGCCAGAGCCTGAGCAGGAACTGCGCCTTAAGCGTTCGGTACGAGCCTTGCTCGAAGAAGCTTTGAGTGATGAGCGTAACCGTCAGATAGACGCTAATGTTGGCTCGTCACTGGCTAGCATTAAGACTTTAGCCGAACACTATAAAGAGGCGCGTCATAACGTCGATTTTGCGGCATCTGAGGCGTATCTTGCCGACTTAAGTGAGCATGTTTATAGCTTCGCCGATGGATTACGTTATTCGATTCGTGTGTTGTGGAGCCGGATAAACAATGAGTTTGGTTATGTGGGGAGTATTAACGCCAAAATTCGTGAAAACGAGTTAGCCCAGAGCCAAGTATCTGAGCTGTTAAACGGTCTGGAGATGTTCCAGTTTAGCGAACTGGGTGAAATAGCCGGTGATACTCGCGAGTTGCGTAAGTTGCTCGTCACCACTTTGCAAGAGACCTTGAGCGATTGTACTCAAGAACTCAGTGTGGTGCAGGCGCGTTTACTCGAATTGCTCGGTCGTTTCCGTCAAATTCGGGGGCGTACTCGTTTGCTAAAAGGTTGGCTACTGTATACCGACCAGCATCCAGATTACCGCCCTGCAGATCATGTGAGTCACAAACACCTGCCAAGCTTATTTAATGTTGCAGAGCGATTGTTAGCCCCTGCTGCGGTGGATGTGCACAACCATGGCTTAGAGGCAGAGCTGCTAGAGATAGTGGCTAATATTAGACGAATCGATCGCCTAACTGATGTGAGCTCCATACGTGAGCAAGATGTGTCAGTCGATCTTACTCAAGTCGAAGATTTTGATATTCCAGATAATCCGCTCAAGTTAGCAGTAGACGGCTATTTCTGCGCTGTGATTGATTCGGGTAAGAGTCAGTCGGCACTGGATTATCTTGATGAGCACGGGCTGTCTTGGGATAGAGAATCATGGCTGTATCAGGTGATCTGCGGTTATGAGGGCTTACCCGAAGAGCATCGTCGCTACTTTGAGCTTGAGCATATCGGCGAGCCAGATCCTGTCTATAGCGGTAACTTCATTATTAAAGATGTCGAGCTGTGGTTGGCATGATAGTTAACCGATAGCAGGTGTTATCAGCGGTAAAACAGCTTAATAAAAAGCACCTTTAAAGGTGCTTTTTTTATGAACAATAATCGGCGTTATCGCCTTATTGTAGTGATGTACGACTGTTTACTGGTTATTGCGCAGATTATTTAACTGCTAGGGTGTTCTCGGCTAGCTTTTATCACTGTTCTGACTTTGAGTTTTTGTGCGCAAAATGATGCAAATATGTTGCTGGTGTAAAAGTTGTGACATTGTTACCTTTATTTGCAATCACTTAAACTCCTTTAGTAACAACGGTTTTCGCGTCGCTTTAATGCGCCGTTACCAGCCTGTATCAAAAACTAATTGTGCCATTTCGATTGAAATTCTTGCCAGCATGTTTCACTATCTTTGGCACAAAGAGATGGAAATTTATAATTCATCAAAATTGAAGGCATGCGTTAGACATGTCCTAATAAGGCAAGCAAATGAAAAAATCACTTTCGACTCGGATCTTTATCGGTCTATTTTCAGGGCTTATTTTTGGCTCTATTATTCAATATTTCCTCGCTGATATCAGTTTGTTCTCAGGCACTATCGTTGATTTAGCCTCTGGCGCAGGCACCATGTTCGTTAATATGATCATGATGTTAGTGGTGCCTTTAGTTTTCGTCAGCATCGTTTGCGGTGTGAGTGAACTAAAAGATCTCAATAGCTTTGGCCGCCTAGGCGGTAAAACATTCGGTTTTTATATCATCAATACCTTAGTGGCAATCTTCGCAGCCTTAGGCGTGGCGTTATTGCTCGCTCCTGGTAAGGGCGTCGATATGTCTAGCGGTGGCGGTGTCGATATCGTCGCAACAGAGCTGCCTAATCTGGTTGATTTAGTCGTCAGCATTGTGCCGAGTAACCCTATTGCGGCATTCGGTTCAGGCAACATGCTACAAGTTATCTTTATGGCATTGTTACTTGGTGGTGTGATTAAGTCTCTTGGTGACGCGGCGCAAAGTGCGGTAAAGGGCTTTCAAGTCGCAAACAAGATCATGATGAAGCTCATTAGTGTCGTGATGCAGCTTGCACCTATTGGTGTATTTGCGTTAATGCTAAAGCTAGGCGCGACGCTTGAAGCAGCCATATTTGGCAGCGTGCTTGAATACCTAGGACTGATTTTAGGGCTACTACTGCTATGGATATTTGTAGTGTATCCCTTTGCCGTAAGTCTGTTTACTCCGGTATCGGCAAAAGAGTTTCGTGCTAAGACTCGTGAGCAAATTTTGTTTTCATTGTCGACAGCGAGCTCAAATGCCACTATCCCTGTGACCATGCGTACGCTAACCGATAAGCTAGGTGTTAGTCGTGCTGTAGCAGGTTTTGGTGTGCCGCTTGGCGCAACCATGAACATGGGCGGCGTGTCGATTTATATCACGATTGCTATCTTCTTTGTGGCGAACGCCTTTGGCGCACCTATCACGATGGAGCAGCTACCCGCATTGATGTTTAGTGTTTTCTTACTGTCAGTTGGCGCCGGTGGCGTACCCGGTGGCGGCATGGTGATGATTGGGGTGCTTATTCATCAGATGGGTCTACCTATCGAAGCATTCGCTATTGTGGCAGCACTTGATCGTTTAATCGATATGGTACTGACCTCTTGTAACGTGGTGGGTGACACTGCTGTTTTGACCATCGTTGATGAAACAGAAAAGAGCAGCGAGGCTAAGGTCGCAGCAGCTCAGGCTCAAGCTTAAACTGCACTAGAACCGCTATTTCACGATAAAAAATGCCAGCAATTTGCTGGCATTTTTGTGTTCGGTTTACAGCATAGAAGCTGCTTATTCTGCTTTGCTTACTTTTCTTTAGTGATGCGCCGACTTAACGCGCTTTGGCTAATGCCTAGCATTTGCGCCGCTGCGGTTTGATTGTTAGCGGTGCGGTTCAAGGCTTCGTGAATTAATGCATCGCTCATTTGTGCTAATGTCGGTAAATTCTTAGGGAAGATAAGCTGGTCGCTATCAGATGAGCTCGCGGGTTTGCTTAGATTAATCGCTTCCATAAACGGGGTGATATTGAGTGAGATCCCATCACTGCGACTGACAGCATCAAACACCATACCTTTAAGCTCATGCAAGTTGCCTGGAAAATCATATTCCGATAACTGCTGCGCCAGTGAGCTGGGTTGTTGCGGCTCTGACAGCCCCATCTCCTTCGCAGCTAAACAAATAAAGTGATTAATAAGCATAGATAAGTCGAGCTTACGTTGTCTCAATGGTGGCAGTTTGATGGTGTGTGAGCGTAGGCGATATAAAAGATCGCTTCTAAATTTTCCTGCTTGATTAAGTGCAAGCAGATCATGCTGGGTTGAGGTAATGATTTTGCACATTACTGGATAGGCTCTGTCGCTGCCGATGGGGTAATACTGTTTATGCTCAATCACATCCACAAGTTTGGCTTGCGCTTCAATCGGCAAATCACCCATTTCATTTAAATACAGTAACCCAGATTGCACCTGGTGCAATACGCCTGCTTGAGCACTGATCTGGCCATCGTCTTGAGTATGAATTTGGCCAAATAACTGCAGCTCAAAGGCTGAAGTGCTAATACCCGCTAAATTGACGTTAATAAACGGCGCATCGGCGCAAATAAGTTGATGGCACGATTTGGCAAACTCATCTTTACCTGTACCACTTTCACCTTGTATAAGGATAGGTTCAGGGCTTAAGGCGACTGCCTCAAGATAGCGGAATTGGTCCAGCAACGCAGGCTCACAGGTGAGGATATTATTAAATACTTCTGGGCGGTTTAAGGTGCGGCTCAGAAAGCGCTCTTTAATTCTTAAGTAGTTGCGCTCAAGGCCAACCACTTCTAATGCGCGGCGCACAGTACGGGCAAGGTCGTCGACCTTATCGGTTTTAATAAAGTAGTCGTAAGCGCCATTTTTAATGCAGCGCACGGCGGTGTCGACTTCGTTCACGCCGGTGACGATTAACACGCGTGTCTTAGGAAACTCACTGCGGATCATCTCTAGTAAGTCTTCGCCAGAGTGAAACGGCATGGTCAGATCGAGCAGCACAAGGGCGTAGTCACCGGTCTGTAATCGACTCATCACTTGGCGGCTATCGACGCAGGTATCAATTTTCGCTTCCGGTACTAGGCGGTTAAGCGTGATAGAAAGCGTTCTAAGCCAAGAGGCTTCATCGTCAACAAGAAGAATATTTCTAGCAAGTTTCATGTGATACCAATCCTATTAAATATCTGTTCTAGAGCCTCTGAGGCTTTTCAATTTAAGGCGTATTGATGAAGAAATTAGTACTCAAGCGGAAAGCGTATTTTGATCACCGTCCCTTCGCCAAGGCGGGAGGTGATCTGCATATCGGCTTTATGCTCTTTAATGATGCGACTACACACAGTTAATCCAAGCCCTGTACCACCACTTGAGCGGCGGGTGGTAAAGAAAGGCTCGGTAATTCTCTGCAGTGTGGCTCTGTCCATACCTGCGCCTTTATCGCTAACAATTAAGCAGATATGTTTGTCTTCGACACAGGTTTTGATATTGATATGATCGCGACTTTCATAGCTGTCGGTATCTTGCCTGATGGCGTGGCAGGCATTTTGAATCAAGTTGATTAGCACTTGATGCAGTTGCTGTGCATCACCGAAAACAACCGGGCTCGGGATCATGAGGTCGGTGGTAACGATAAATATCTTGGTCTGATTGGCGGTTAGGCGCAGCGACACTTCAACCACCTCATTAAGGCTAATGGGTTGATATTCATTAGTCAGTGTTGGCAAGGCGTAACGCTTAAGGTCGTTAACGATACGGCTTATGCGCTGAGCACCTTCGTGGATTGACTGACTGCTTAAGTCGAGCTCGTTTATCGCCAATTCCGGTGCCATTCCTGCAACTGACCAAAAAGGGTTTTGCAGCTGATAGTTATGGCTCGCCTCAGACAAGTCTTTCAGGGCGTCGCTGATAAAGGCGATTGAATGGATAATGATGCCTGTGGGGTTATTGATCTCATGGGCAATACCGGCAGAGAGCTCACCAAGTGATGCCAGGCGGCTGGCCTCATCATTGGCTTGGCGAAGCCTGTGCTGTTCGGTGGCTTCTTCTAGCAATATAACCACCTGTTGTTTGCTGATTGGGTGTAGCTGCAGTTGCCAATATTGGTTGTTGATCTGCATATCCGCGGTTTGTGACTTTTGCTCAATCAGCGCGCCTGAGAGTGCATGGCTTAAGTTAAAGCTTTCGCCATCAATATAGTGAAACTCAGGGTTTGTCAGTAGGTCGTTATTATTGTCGTTACTCCACAGGCATTCGCCTTGCTGATTAAACAGGGTAACGCCATGGGGAATGCCATCGAGTACAGATTGGAACTGGCTCGACAAGCTTGAAATCGCCTCTTCGGCTTTTTTACGTTGTGCTAATTCTTGCTTAAGTGCCTTGGAGCGTTTACGTAGGCTAAGGCTGATAAAGCCAGTTAAAAGCATGCCGACAGCAGAGAGCAGGCTGACAAAGATGGCGAGTGACAGCATTCTTTTTTGAGCAGAGTTAAGGTCGACTTTCTCGCGGCCGGTACCAAACCACTTATTGACTAACCGGTCGTACTCCCCCGAGAGCTTTAATTGTCTGAGGGAATCATTTATCTGGGCCATCTCCTCAGCATGTTTATAGTTACTGACAAAATTAAAGGCACCATAGATCAAGGGATCGCTAGAGCTTCTAATAGACGGATACAGCGGCATGAGTCGCCGAGCAACAAAGTTCTCGGCAATCACCACATCAACTTCACCTTTTATCAGTAACTGAAAACCCGTTTCATATAGGTCGACATCGACACGGGTAAAGTCCTGCTTTTTACCTGAGATATACACATCGACAAAGGCCCCTTTTTTAATCGCCACACGCTTACCTTCCAAGTCGTCCCAGCCATTGATAAATGACTTGCCCTGTAAGGTATACGCTTTGGCGTGGGTGGCATAAATGGGGTCGGACTGACTTAGCTCGCGATCGATAGTGATAGGGCTGACCACAGCGATAACATCAATGAGTGAGTCACGGTCATGTACATCGTTAAGCAGTTGTTGAAAGCTTTTGCGGCGGATCACAATGCGTTTGCCCATGAGCTGACCGATGCGGTCCATTAACTCAAGGTTAAAGCCTTGATCGACGCCATTGTTACGCCACTCTAATGGAGCCGTCTTTGAGTGAACGCCAAACACGATACTTTGCTTTTCATGTGTCGGTTCGGCATGGACGGCAAAAGAGAATGCCATTAGGTAAAGAGTGCAAAGGCTGCAAACTAAGTTAACAAATGTTTTCATATTTGAATCTTAGCATGAGCTTATACAGTATAACTGTGCGGAGTTTCTCGCTTTTAAAGCAAGATTTACTGGCTTTAAGTGCTAATGAACCCTTGGTTTAACAGGTTTTTTCATTTCCAGCATATTCAAATTTTGATATTAACTGGATTTGTGATCTCGTTAACCTAGTCTTATGCATTTTTGCATAACTGCCTATCAGGTTATGCATGTTTGCATGGCCGCTTTTACAAGCTGTGATCGAGTGTTCAGTTTCTCAAGCTACTTGGTACATGCAGTTGATGGCTTAACGCAATAGGCAGACAATTACCTCGAATTGAGTATTTAAGACAGCGTTTATGACTGTCGTATATAACGTGATAGCTTTTTGCGCTGCTAAGAACAGCAATAAAAAGGCGAGGAAATGAGATGAAAAACTTTAAAAAAGCAGTGTGTATTGCAACACTTCTCGGCTCAGCAGGCCTTATGTCTAACGCCATTGCGGCAGACAACTTGGCAGAATTCCACGGTGAAAACCAAGAGTGTGATAGCTGCCACATGCCAGATGGTGAGCTTTCAAACGACAGCTTAACCTACGAGAACGAACAGTGTGTAGCTTGTCACGGTACACTCGCTGAAGTTGCTGAAGAAACTAAACATGAGCACTACAATGCCCATGAATCTCATTTCCCTGGCGAAGTGGCTTGTACTTCTTGTCACAGCGCTCACGAAAAATCGATGGTCTACTGTGACTCTTGCCATAGCTTCGACTTTGACATGCCTTACACTAAGAAGTGGGAACGTCATGAGCCAAGCATCGATGAGTTATTAAAAGACACTGAAGATCGTCAAGCAGCCCTTGCTGCAGCGCCACATGACACAGTTGATGTGGTTGTTGTCGGTTCAGGTGGCGCAGGTTTCTCTGCCGCAGTATCTGCAGTTGATCACGGCGCTAACGTGATTCTAATTGAAAAAGAACCTGTTATTGGCGGTAACGCTAAGTTAGCCGCGGGTGGCATGAACGCCGCATGGACTGATCAGCAAAAAGCCAAAGGCATCAAAGACAGTGTTGAGTCTATGTACAAAGACACTATGAAAGGTGGTCGTGACCTAAACGAGCCAGCGCTAGTTGAAGTACTCACTTCACACTCTAAAGGTTCTGTTGATTGGTTAACCGCAATGGGCGCAGATCTTAACGACGTAGGTCGTATGGGCGGCGCATCAGCCAACCGTTCACACCGTCCAACAGGTGGTGCAGGTGTGGGTGCACACGTAATCCAAGTACTTTTTGATAACGCGGTTAAGCGTGATGTTGATATGCGTATGAACACCCGTGGTATCGAAATTCTTAAAGACGATAAAGGCAATGTTAAGGGCCTACTCGTTAAAGGCATGTACAAGGGTTACTACTGGATTAAAGCTGACGCAGTTATCCTAGCAACAGGTGGTTTTGCTAAGAACAACGAGCGTGTATCAAAACTTGATCCTAAGTTAAAAGGCTTCATCTCAACCAACCAACCTGGTGCCACAGGTGACGGTATTGACGTAGCAGGTAATGCTGGCGCGGCGATGACAGATCTACAATACATCCAGGCTCACCCAACATTATCTGTTAAAGGTGGTGTGATGGTTACTGAAGCGGTTCGTGGTAACGGCGCAATCTTGGTTAACCGTGAAGGTAAGCGCTTCGTCAACGAAATCACCACACGTGATAAGGCTTCTGCAGCGATTTTGAACCAAACAGGCAAATCAGCCTTCCTAATCTTTGATGACTCAGTACGTAAGTCACTAAGTAAGATTGATAAGTATATCGGTCTAGGTGTTGTACCAAGTGCTGACTCGCTAGTTAAGCTAGGTGAGCAGACAGGTATTGACGGTAAGAACCTAACTGAAGCTGTTGCACGCTACAACACACTTGTTAAGAGCGGTAAGGATGCAGACTTTGAACGTCCTAACCTACCTCGTGCTCTTAACGAAGGTAACTACTACGCAATCGAAGTGACTCCAGGTGTTCACCACACTATGGGCGGCGTGAAGATTGACTCTAAAGCTGAAATCATGAACGCGAAGCAGCAAGTTATTCCAGGTCTATATGGCGCAGGCGAAGTCACTGGTGGTGTTCACGGTGCTAACCGTCTAGGTGGTAACGCTATCTCTGATATCGTCACCTTCGGTAGAATGGCTGGTGAGAATGCAGCAGCTTATTCTAAGAAGAATTAGTCTAAGAAAAACTAATCTTAGATTGTTAGTCGGGGTTGGGATTTGAGTTAAGTTTCAGCCTTAGACTAGAAAACAAAAGCCTTCATCTTATAGATGGAGGCTTTTTTGTATCTGCAACTTTTGCGTTTAGTTGCATAAGTCTCAGTGCAATCAAACTTCGTTTGATAAAGGTCGTGGCGTTGCCACATTGGTAATGCATCAGGCTGAGCCTGACCAACGTCGTGGGATTCCATCCCACCCCCAGGCAAGGAGGACTGTTCGTCCTTATCCTCCTTGCATCCACCATGACGCCCCGACGAAGTTGTTGATCCTCATACTCCAATAAAAATTGCCTAACGGCTCAGATGGGACATCCATGTCCCCCCGAGCCTGAACCATCATCCATGATGGTTCCACGGCATTTTCATCTACGTATTTCGGCAACTCCGATGGGGATTGGGTGTTTCCTGTGAGTGTGGCAGCTCGATTTTGCCCCAAAACGTGTTTACCTTTGTGTAAAGGTGAAGCTAATCGCCTCCAGCGGGGGAATGTGCAGATACTGCTGAGGCTCGCTGCGAGCACGTCCTTGTGAGCTCAACGAAAACGTCCCTGTTTTCGACGGCCTCAACCGCATCTACACTGGGTAATTGGTGCCTTCATTTGGGCCGTATAGGTTTGATTGCTAGCTTGGGAATGCCCCAAAACGTGTTTACCTTTGTGTAAAGGTGAAGCTAATCGCCTCCAGCGGGGGAATGTGCAGATACTGCTGAGGCTCGCTGCGAGCACGTCCTTGTGAGCTCAACGAAAGCGTCCCTGTTTTCGACGGCCTCAACCGCATCTACACTGGGTAATTGGTGCCTTCATTTGGGCCGTATAGCGGTTTGTTGTCTAACACGGAAATGCCCCTTTCCTTGTTAGTGAACTGATTTTTCTTGGCTCAATCATGTACTATTTGACTTAATTTTTTTCATATCGGTAATGTAACCAGTAGTTTTAAGACAGTACAAGGAATCGAGTAGTGCTAAATAAAGAAATCGAAGATCTAGGCTTAGAAATTGATATTGCATGTGATAACAATGATGTTTCAAAGCTAGAGGAACTGCTAGTTAGCTGTGATTCTCTTATGGAAAATGAGATAAGCGAGAATTGTTCAGTCTTGTTTTTCTATAAAGCCAATTGTTATGCAGCACTTCGTATGATTGAGCGAAAAGACGTAGATGATACTTGGAGTTGGTATCAGGAAAGGCAAGTTGCCGAGATACTTAACCTGCGAAAGGCCGTCGCAGAGTCTGGCTTTGAGAAACTTCATGAGATAATGCAGTGTAAAATACTGACAAATATAGCTAACGGAATGAGTTCACTAGGGCGAGCAATTGAATCAATTAACTACTATGAAAAAGCCCTGTCTCGTATTGATAATTTTGCTATGGCACTAGGTAATAAAGCAATTGCCCAAGTCCACTATGGACAGCATCTATATGACTATGGGCATAGTGGTATTTTCTTTTTCCATGCCCATAATGAGCTAAATCGTTTTGGTAGTGAGCCGCTACTATGGGATTGTGGTATTCAACAGGATGCTCTAGAAGCTTTTATTGGTTATAGAGACTTCACGGAAGACGTTCTAGAGGATATTGAGTTCGAACGTAAATTTGATTTTAATAACTTCTCATTAGGTAAGCACCAAAAAGAGCAGGATTACAGAAGATGGTGCTTACAACATAAGCTATTTATAAACCCTTTGAATGATGTGTTTACCGCTACAATTGCTGCAAATGATATTCTGCACTTACCTAGTCATGTCTACGACATCGGAGAAGAGCCTAGATTTCCTAAGTACTTTAACTTGCTAAAGCAAGAGTTCATAGTTGCTCGACATATGCTGTACGAGTTTACTACCGCCGATTTCGAACACTATTCTGACAATGACGTTCTGCTACAGAATGGTTTGGATGGTGTGCATCTGGGGTACCGAAATGAGTTACTGAAAAACTCGTTGAGAGTTTCGTATTCTATCTTCGACAAAATAGCTTTGTTCTTAAACGACTATATGAACATTGGATTAAAGGTAGACTCTGTAAATTTCCGTAATATTTGGGGAACGTACAATAAGAAAAAGAAAGCGCTAGAAATCAATCCATGCTTCCTAGAACGTGAAAACTGGCTATTACGAGGTTTATACTTCTTATCGAAAGATTTGTACGACCCAAACTTTACTGATGTTGCTGAACCAGAAGCTAGAGAATTACATAGCATTAGAAAAATGGCAGAACATAGGTATCTGGGTATTCAGGAGTACCCAGCTCAAGTCGATGATACTGAGTACATGAAGTATATAACTGTTGATGACTTAGCCGATAAAGCATTAAAGATGCTGAAATTATCCCGTGAAGCATTGATTTATCTTTCTTTAGCAATGCACACAGAAGAGCGTCAACGTGAAGAAGCAAGGGGTGATGGAATCGTAATGCCTATACAATCAACACGTCTTTAAAATGGTTGTAATTCTAGCCAATTAGAAAGTATCTGATGTCGTTATAGTTGGCACTTTCTAACTCGAAAGAGTATATGTCGGGTCAGAGTAAACATTCAAACACCTAGCTTGACGTTCACGATTTAGCCTACAGAAAACACCTATTCCCCATCGAAGTTGCCGAAGTACGTAGATAAAAATGCCGTGGAACCATCATGGATGATGGTTCAGGCTCGGCGGGACATGGATGTCCCATCTGAGCCGTTAGGCGATTTTTATAGGAGTATGAGGCCCGTATCTAATGCATGTAACTTCGTCGGGGCGTCATGGTGGATGCAAGGAGGATAAGGACGAGCAGTCCTCCTTGCCCGTGTGTGAGCTGGAAGCTCACGACTTTGGTCAGGCGTAGCCTGATGCATTTAAAGCTCGGGTGCGGGCGAAGCGCCGCGACGTTAGTTGTTAGACGAAGTCTAACTTAAAAGTCAGGCGCAGACTGATAGCGATAAGCCCCAGCGCCAGAGCTAGGCGAAAAAAGTTCGGCGCAAAAAAAAGCGCAACCCTAATACCATAGGATTGCGCTTTTTCTTTGATTTCCCTAGGACCTAGAACTTAGAACCTAGGACCTAGAACCTATCTTACCCTAGAACCTATACAGCAGGTTCTTCGCTGTAATCAATACCATGATATTCAAGACACGCATCAACTTCATTGGCTGAGCCTAAGATAACCGCTACACGTTGGTGAATCTCAGTTGGCTCAATATCCATAATGGTTTCATAACCCGTAGACGCTTTACCGCCTGCTTGCTCTACCAAGAATGCCATTGGGTTAGCTTCGTACATTAAACGTAGCTTGTATGGCTTTTCTGGGTTCTTATTATCTGTCGGGTAAGTGAAAATACCGCCGCGACAAAGTACGCGGTGTACGTCGCCAACCATGGCCGCAATCCAGCGCATGTTAAATGACTTTTCACGTGGGCCAATTTGACCTAGCAGCAAGTCGCTGATGTAAGTCTGCATTGGCGCTTCCCAGAAGCGTTGGTTTGACATGTTAATCGCAAACTCGCCAGTGTCTTTGCTGATAGCCATTGCGCCATCTGTTAGCAAAAACTCGTTAGTTTCTGGGTTTAGGGTAAATAGCTGTACGCCTTTACCTGTGGTTAGCGCTAGCATAGTTGATGGGCCGTATAACACGTAACCTGCTGCAACCTGGTTGCGACCTGCTTGTAAAAAGCTTTTCTCGGTTAGCTCACCTGCTGGCGCTGGCAATACTGAGAAGATCGTGCCCACAAGTGAGTTAATGTCGATGTTTGATGAGCCATCTAGTGGATCAAAACACACTAGAAACTCACCGTTGGCATCGGCTTCAACCACGTAGTCTTCTTCTTCCGATGCGATACCGCGCACTGTACCGTCAGCCTTGAGAGCATCTTTGAGCATATCATTGGTGATGATATCAAGTTTCTTCTGCGTTTCGCCTTGAACGTTTTCTTGCTCAGTTGCGCCTAACACGCCTGCTAGTGCGCCGTGGCGTACTGCGTGGCTAATCTCTTTTGAGGTGTTCGCTAGGGTCAGGATCAGTTTTTCAAGAGTAGGAGAAATTGCTTGTGATGTCAGGTTTTCAGCCAGAGTTTGCATCTTGTTTCCTATGACAATTCAACATTAGTAAATTGAGTTTAAGGTCGGGTTCTTTGATACACCCAAATAGCACCTTGGGTATATTCATTATTATTGTGGCGATGATACCCCAGAATGCTAGTTTTTTCAGCCGTAAAGATTTGCTTTTTAACTGTGAACGCTTGCTTATTTACGCTAACGGCTTGCTTCACCGCGCTAAGGGCTTCCTTCTCAGGGCTAAAGGCTTCCTTCTCAGGGCTAAAGGCTTCCTTCTCAGGGCTAAAGGCTTCGACGAGGTGGGGGATTTTTGTTTTAACGGCGATTAAGGCACAATGTAGTCGAATTTTCAGCCGAACTTTCAGTTAAATTTTAGTTGAAGACTATTTAGCGATTAATCCAGGGAATAATAATGACAAAAAATTGGATGAGTTTACTGTTGGCGTCCTTGCCAATGGTGTTAACGCCAGCGGCTATTGCCCAAGCTTCTCCTGCGCTTAAGGGCGGCAGCGAACCATTAACCATTGAACGTATGTATGCTTCACCCGCTCTTGCGGGGAGCAGCCCACGCGGACTAAAACTGTCACCAGATGGTAAGCGGGTTACCTATCTTGCTGGGCGTAAAGATGATCAACACCTATACGACTTGTGGCAGATGGATGTGGCAAGTGGCAAGCAGAGTATTCTAATCAACGCCGATAAGCTTGAAGCGGGTGAGCTTTCTGATGAAGAAAAAGCCCGTCGTGAGCGTCAACGAATATATGGTCAAGGGATCATGGAATACTTTTGGTCAGATGATAGCGCGGCGATTTTAATCCCTGCCGCGGGTCAGCTGTATTACTACTCTGTAGCCGATAATAAGGTCAAATTGTTGGAGACGGGTGAGGGGTTTGCGACGGATGCCAGACTGTCACCAAAAGGCCATTTTGTATCGTTTGTGCGTGAGCAAAACCTCTATGTACTGGAGTTAAACACCCAAAAAATTACCGCGTTAACGACCGATGGTGGCGGCGCGATTAAAAACGCCATGGCCGAGTTTGTTGCCCAAGAAGAGATGGGCAGAATGACGGGTTACTGGTGGGCGCCCGATGAATCTGCGATTGCCTATACCCGTATCGACGAGTCTGGCGTTGAGTTGGTGACTCGCAACGAGATTTATGCCGATGGAATTAAGCTGACCGAGCAGCGTTATCCCTATGCCGGTGAAAATAACGTTAACGTTGAGCTGGGCGTCGTATCACTTAACAGTAAAAAAGTGGCTTGGGTTGATTTAGGTAAAGACACTGATATTTACCTGCCGCGAGTAAAATGGTTACCTGACAGTAAGCACTTGTCTTATCAGTGGCAAAGCCGCGATCAGCAAGCGTTAGATCTGCGCGTGGTGGCGATTGATGATATTAAAAACGATAGAGAATTAGTTAACGAGCGCAGTGAAGCTTGGGTAAATCTTAATGACGACCTGCATTTTTTAAAGCAGCAAAAGGCATTTATCTGGGCGTCTGAGCGAGATGGCTTTAATCATCTGTATTTGATCGGCCTAGATGGCAAGGTTATTCGTCAGCTAACCTCTGGTGATTGGGCGGTTGATGCGGTTGAATATGTTGACGAAAAAGCTGGCGAAATTTACTTTACCGGTCGCAAGACTAAGGTGACTGAAAAGCAACTTTACCGTGTGGCACTCAGTGGTGGCAAAGTTGAATCTATTAGTCAGCGCAGCGGGATGCACGAGGCGGTATTTGCCGACAATAAACCTGTGTACCTCGATTATTTTAGTAGTCTTTCACAGCCGCCACAGGTGAGCCTGCACGACCGTAGCGGTGAGCGCCTAGCCTGGGTTGAGCAAAACGAAGTTAAAAAGGGCCACCCGTTATATAACTACTTTGGTTTATGGCAGGTACCTGAATTTGGTGAACTAAAGGCTGAAGATGGCCAGATGTTGCAATATCGCATGTTCAAACCGACGAACTTTGATGCATCGAAGAAGTATCCTGTGGTGGTGCGCGTTTATGGCGGCCCACATGCGCAGCTGGTGGTGAACAGTTGGAGTCATCAAGACTACTTTACTCAGCACCTGTTGCAACAAGGCTATATTGTTTATCAGCTCGATAACCGTGGCTCGGCGCACCGTGGCACCAAGTTTGAATATGTGATTTATAAGCAGCTGGGTGAGGTAGAGGTTAACGATCAGAAGGTGGGCGTGGATTACCTACGTACTTTGCCTTTCGTCGATTCTGATAATATCGCAATTTATGGCCATAGCTATGGTGGTTACATGGCGTTAATGAGCCTATTTAAGGCGCCGGATTACTTTAAGGCGGCTATTTCAGGTGCGCCAGTATCAGACTGGTCACTTTACGATACTCACTACACTGAGCGTTACTTAGGCCACCCTGAGACGAATGCAGAAGGTTATGAGGCCAGCAGTGTGCTGCCGTATGTGACCGGCTATCAGTCAGGTTTGCTGATGTACCATGGTATGGCTGATGATAACGTATTGTTTGAAAACAGTACGCGCGTGTATAAGGCGCTGCAGGATGAGGGTAAGTTGTTTCAGATGATCGATTATCCGGGCTCTAAGCACTCAATGCGTGGTGAAAAAGTGAGAGTGCATTTATATCGCTCGTTAGCAGACTTTTTAGACCGTCAGCTAAAGTAATTGGTTTGTTCTTGATTATTAAGTGTAAAGCGTAGTGGTGATTAATTATTAATGATCATTGCTACGTTTTTAATAATGATGAATTTGGAATTAAATATTATTAATTATAAATTTTAGAGTGAAAATTATAGCAGCGAGCCACTGAAGTATTGGTAAATAGTATTCGATTTTTACACACAACTTTTTTGAGTTAATATAAAATAACTACTACTTTATAGGTAGTGTGGCGGTTGATTGCTTGGTAGGGAAAAACTTTCCTCTAAAGCAGTATTAAATTTCAGCCTCAGTTAAGCTCTGTTTTATTTAAGTAGATACTCTAATTAAGGGCGGTGTTATTGCGCCTCGTTGCAATGATTCATAACCGTATAGACATAAAAAAAGCCAGTCAATTGACTGGCTTTTTTCTCTGTACTGATTTAACTATACAGATTTAATATAGCTATCAGCGCAAATGCAGAGGCTTAGAATTAATCTTCTAAGCTACCGCAAAAACGGTAACCTTCACCGTGGATTGTTGCGATGATTTCTGGCGTATCAGGCAAGCTTTCGAAGTGCTTACGGATGCGACGGATTGTTACGTCAACAGTACGGTCGTGTGGCTTAAGTTCACGGCCAGTCATCTTCATTAGAAGGTCTGCGCGGCTTAAGATCTTACCTGGGTTCTCAACAAAGTGAAGCATAGCGCGGAATTCACTGCGCGGTAGCTTGTATGACTCACCTTGTGGGCTAACTAGAGAACGACTGTTGATTTCAAGGCTCCAACCGTTAAAACGGTAGAACTCAACTGCGCTTTTCTCTTCTGAATCTGTACCAGTGCTATTAACGCGAGTTAATAGGTTACGAGCACGAATAGTCAATTCACGTGGGTTGAATGGCTTAGTGATATAGTCATCAGCGCCAATTTCAAGACCAAGGATCTTATCAACTTCGTTATCACGGCCTGTTAGGAAGATTAGACCGATATTATTAATTTCACGAAGTTCGCGAGCTAATAAAAGACCATTTTTACCTGGTAAGTTAATATCCATAACGACCAAGTTAATTTTGTTGTCTTGCATAGCCTTATGCATTTCAGCGCCATCATTGGCTTCAGTTACCACATATCCTTCTGCTTCAAAAATACTTCTCAGTGTGTTTCTTGTAACGGCTTCATCTTCAACAATAAGAATGTGCGGGTTTTGCATATTAATTACCTAATTTCTGTCTATTTCTAACCATGAGTATAATCAATTTTATACTCCATCTAGTTATGCTGATAATTCACTGATACACGTAGGTGCTTTCAAAACTGGCTCGAAACAGCAACACACTGCATGATTAGCAAAAGTATGGGTATCTCACATATGGAAAAACGTGAACTGTATAAACTTCGATTAACAATAATAGGAAAAAGTTCCTTAACTACCGTTTACTATGAAGTTTAAATGTTAAATCAAACATAGGTCACATTTGATACAGCTGTGTGGATTACTCTTCTAACTGTTTCAGATATGTGTAACAAAATGTGTTCGTTACATGTATTCAGTGTGAGTCAATCAACAAGCCCTATTGTACTCGTTTTAGGCATTTGTTAACAAATGAAATGTTAACAAAATTCCTCGATGATATGATTTAGATCACTATTTATTATTTATCTATCTGATTATATTATGTTTGATAAAAACGTTGACTGTGACCTGCATCACGTAGCTAGGAGGGGCCAACGAGTTTGCTATAATAATTCCACCTAAATTGGAGAATTTGTTAGCAATGAATAACTCAGTCGACAACCTTTGGCGCTATTATCAACAAACAGAATTCTTGGTTACTCAACCTTTATCTGCTCAATTATCCTTCGCTATTATCACTGCATATAACCCAAGAGGAGTGGTACTGACTCCTTGCCAAAATGGTCTTTTGGACCGAAAACTTCAACATGAAATACACAGATCGGGCTTTCCCTATCGGGCAATGATAGGCGCATCTCAAGATAGAAAGCATATGGAAAAGAGTTGGGCAATATCATCCGATAAGGCCTCGGCCATTAAACTCGGTTGCCAGTTTAATCAAAATGCCATTTATTATGTTGAAGCAGATCAATTGCAGCTTGTTCCTTGCTTGCTGCCTTGCCAAGAAACATTGTTGGGCGCATTTTCTCCTCGGGTCAATTGGGTGATGGAGCTTCCTGATATAGTATGAAATTAAATCATCTAAGATTTCCATTGACTTAATTGGTTATTTTTTGATATTTTTTAACCTGTTATTTTGTATACAAAGCAGCTTTTTTCGAAAGCAATTTACTTCATACAAGGTAAGTACAGAAGAGGAGCGCTAACTAGGTAGTAAGTTGGAGGGGGCCAAACCCCTATGATGGCTTATGAGGGAGATTAGCGCCGAGATATTCAATGCCATTTGGTCAGGCTTGAATGTTGGTTGTGCAGGCTGAATCCTGTCGATTGTCACCAATGTTTTTTATGGTGGAGAGCTTCTGGTGACGATCGCTGTTTCCCAATTTTTTTGGGGGGCATATCATGGCACCAGGCTCTTCGAACGAAGTTAGTTCGGAGCTTATTTCATGTTAGTTATTCAAAATACCCTATTGAGTCAGTGTCAGCCGTTTCTATTGAGTGTGGAGGCGGGTCTATGTCGTTAGTCTCATCTTCAGTTAGCTCGCAGACGCAACCACAATTAAATGTCGCCAAGTTCGGTGGCACCTCGGTGGCGGACTATGACGCTATGCAGCGCTGCGCCGATATCATTATTGCTAATCCGCAAACTCGTGTGGTTGTTGTGAGCGCATCGAGTGGCGTGACCAATCACTTAGTTGCGCTAACCCAAGAGACAACGTCTAGCGAAGACACTAAAGCATTAATCAAGCAAATCGCATCTATTCAATATCAAATTCTAGATAGCCTTGGAAACCCAAGTGATATTGCCGCTAAAGTCGACGCTATTTTAAGTCATATCTCAACCTTAAGTGAGCGCTTAAGCTTGACTCGCAGCAAAGCGGTAATGGATGAACTTTTATCCCAAGGTGAGATGTGCTCATCGGTATTCTTTGCGGCGGTTTTGAGAGAAAAAGGCGCTAGTGCTGCAGCATTTGATGTACGCCAAGTACTACGTACCGATAGCCATCATGGCCGCGCTGAGCCACAAATAGAACAAATTGCACAGCTTGCTCAAACGCACCTTAAGCCACTACTTGCAGAGCAAGTGATTGTGACTCAAGGGTTTGTGGGCGCAGATAGTGAAGGCAACACCACAACCCTTGGCCGTGGTGGTAGTGATTATTCAGCCGCATTGCTGGCCGAAGCATTGCAAGCGACAGCCGTTGAGATCTGGACCGATGTTGCCGGCATTTACACTACAGACCCAAGACTTGCACCTAATGCGAGTCCTATTGCCGAAATTAGCTTTAATGAAGCCGCTGAGATGGCGACCTTTGGCGCTAAAGTTTTACACCCTGCAACAATATTACCTGCTGTAAGACAAAAAATTCAGGTGTTTGTTGGCTCAAGCTGGGCCCCTGAACAGGGCGGCACTTGGATCCGCCATACGGTGCAAAGTGAGCCGGTATACCGCGCCGTTGCAGTGCGCCGGGATCAAACGTTACTTAATCTTCATAGTTTGCAGATGCTACATGCTCAAGGTTTTCTTGCTGAAACCTTTGCCACGCTTGCACGCCATAAAATCAGTGTTGATTTGATCACCACCTCAGAAGTGAACGTGGCATTAACCTTAGATAAAACAGGCTCTGACTCAAGTGGGCAGGGCTTACTTAGCGAGGCGTTATTGCAAGAGTTGTCGCAACATTGCCGCGTGCGTGTCGAAGATGGGTTGGCCTTGGTCGCCGTGATTGGCAACAATATCGCCTCCACAGCGGGTGTCTGTCGCCGCGTGTTTGAAGTACTGGAAACCTATAATGTACGTATGATCTGCCAAGGCGCGAGTCCACATAACTTGTGTATTTTGGTTGATGAGGCCGAAGCGGCTAATGTGATCCGCGCCTTGCATGAAAACTTATTTGAAGCATAGTAAAGCCAACGCCAACGAGGAATTTTGCATTTTATGGAATTTACCCAATCGAGCCTGAAAGTCGGTGAGTTGGCAACGGGACAGGAACTTAATGTTCCTGTTTATCGTATGGTCGGCAAAGATCTCAATGCACCTAAGGTTTTTATCCAAGCGAACGTACATGGCGCTGAGGTGCAGGGCAATGCGGTTATTTTTCAGTTAATGAAACGACTGGAAAAACTAAATGTAATCGGCGAGATAACTCTACTTCCCTTAGCTAACCCGCTTGGTATCAATCAAAAAAGTGGTGAGTTTACTCTAGGGCGCTTTGACCCGATCACCGGGGTTAATTGGAATCGTGAATACTTAGATCACAAGATTGATGTGGCAAGTTGGTATCAACGGCATAGTCACTTAGATGATAAAGCCTTGATTCAGGCCTACCGCTTACATTTAAGTGAATTATGCCAAGCCCATTTAAACAGTGAATGGGGCGTAACAACAGGCAAACGATTGGCGGTCAGCTTACAATCATTGGCTCATGAAGCTGATATTGTGATTGACCTGCATACCGGACCTAAATCGTGCAAACATCTATATTGCCCTGAATATGATGTCGCCTCAGCAGCCTATTTCTCGATCCCCTTTAGCTTAGTCATCCCCAATGATTTTGGTGGTGCCATGGATGAAGCGGCATTTTGCCCTTGGTGGCAATTAACCGAATTTGCACAGTCTCAAGGTCGTTGCTTCACGGTGCCAGTATCGGCATTTACCTTAGAGCTTGCGAGCCAAGAGCGTATCGATATGGATGATGCGGCTGGCGATGCCGAAGGCATTTTGGCTTACCTCAGTTATCGTGGAGTGGTCAGCGAAAAGATCCAAGCTGCAAAAATGGCAAGATATGGCTGCTATCTAAAAAATTATAAGAAGTTTCACGCGCCAACAGCGGGGTTGGTCGAGTACAAAGCCGTATTAGGTGAATCGCTCAAAGCGGGGCAGCCACTGGCGAACATTTTAAGGCTGGATCTATATGGCACAGATAAAGAGTTTACGCCGTTAAGCTTGAAGCAAGACTGTGTACCTATCCTGCATTTTGCCTCGGCCTCGGTCTACCAAGGCACGGAACTCTATAAGGTGATGACCAATCTGTTTGAGCTATAGTTGGTCGAGAGCCAAGCTTGCGGCGTTGTAAAGCCTAATTCATGTTAGTCATGCCGTTCACTTAAGGAAGTCACTCAAAGAAAATTCGATGACTTCGAAAGATAAGAATGGACCACGAAGAAAAGCCACCCCGAGTTTTTCTTTTCTTGGTGTCTTCAGTGTAGCAAACGAAGTGAGCGCTTCGTCGTTTATTGCTTTTGTTTATTAATCTGTATCGGGCTCAACTTACCAGCATTAAACCCATATTAGCCTTTTTACTGGCAATTTAGATTACTCGCTTTTATTGCCAGCTTTGGGAATTGCCTATGGCTTAACCGCCCGTACGATGGGGTTCTGTAAACTGATGAGGGTTTCGGTCGATTGGATCTCATCGATAGACTGAATACGATTAATCAGCACATGCTGCAGACCATCGATAGACTGGCACATTACCTTTACAAACACACTGTAGTTCCCCGTGGTGTAATAGGCCTCAACCACCTCTTCTAGTGCATTGAGCTTAGAGATGGCGGCAGGGTAGTCGCCTGCGCTTTTTAAGTTAATGCCGATAAAACAACAGACATCATAACCCAGAGCTTTGGGGTTGACGGTAATTTGCGCCCCAGTGATGATCCCTGCTTGCTTCATTTTTTCGACGCGAACATGGATGGTGCCGGCGCTTACGCCGAAACGTTTAGCTAATTCTGCGAATGGTGTTCTGGCTTCTTTCATTAACGCAGACAGAATTTGATTATCGAGAGAGTCTCGTTGAAATGGGGCTTCCATAATAAATAGGTCGATTGCTTATTGGTTAGTTAAACAATTTACGTATTTTTTGATGAATATTCTACTGATTTGTCAGATAAGTAAGTGACTGAGTTCACTTGCATGAAGTATTTATCATGCTTGAGTGCTATCGACTGGTTTATATATACCCAAACGACTTGAACATGCTCATTTCAGAGGCCTTGCGCAAAGCCTTCTTCGATGGGGTTTAATGCACTTTCTGCTGCGTTATTGATCTTGCTAAGGGAACAAGCATTAACTGCAATCAACGCCTTGCTTAAAGCGCATTAAATTCCCACTGAACCCTGCATCTTCAGGTGGCTTGGGTATAAGCCTATCGCTCAGCGTTATGACTAATGACTATTTAACTCGTCGAGATAGAACACGCCAACGACTAAGGAGATAGCGGTTGACGTTTTGTTCGCGCAATAGGCTTATTCGTTACCATTTCAAGTACCATCTCTGTTATCAAAGAGGCTACTGCTCACCCTCGGCATCCATAAATGGTGCATCACAACTAAACGTCATCTTTTGTTTAGTGTAAGGATGAGTAATCGTCAGTGACTGCGCGTGTAACAATAGACGCGGCGCGAGTCGTTTAGCGAGTGGATCGGCATAGAAGTTATCACCAAGAATGGGGTGACCTAACGCCATCATATGCACGCGCAATTGATGCGAGCGGCCGGTTATCGGCGTGAGTTTAACTAAGGTCGAACGCTTGCCATAACTGATCACTTCATAATGGGTTTGCGATGGCTTACCTATCTTATGGTCGACCTTTTGTTTAGGGCGATTAGGCCAGTCACAAATAAGTGGTAGATTAATGGTGCCGTGAGTCTCTTTTACGTGACCTGCCACTCTCGCATAATAGGTTTTTTTGGTTTCTCTATCTCTAAACTGACGTTTTAGCTCTGATTCAGCGCTACGCAATAACGCCACCACTATCACACCTGAAGTGGCCATATCTAAGCGGTGTACAATTTTTGCGTGAGGAAATTCAGCCAGTACGCGGTTGTAAGTGCTGTCGGCATGGGCTGGGTCTCGACCCGGTACCGATAATAACCCTGATGGCTTATTAACAACCATGATGTCTTTATCTTGATGAAGTTTTTCAAGCCAAGGCGTTGTAGGAGGAGAGTAGACAAAATCAGTCATGATGGAACCTTATTAAAAATGCGCGGCAAAGATACCTCTTTGGTGCTTCTTTATGCAAGCAGATTTAAGATAATTGTGGCTACAATCAATACCCATCGAGATCCGTCAATGCAGACCTGGCAAAGAGTTGAGAGCTGATGCAATAGCGTTATGAAAATCCATTACCGTTGACATGCATAATCGCAAAGGTCCAAACCACAAAGGCTAGGGCGCAGTGGATTAAGGCATAAAAAGATTGATCGAGACGGCTCATACTTCTAGCGTCCCAAATGAGTAAACCGTGTAAAAATATTACGATAGGAAAAAGAGCGAGCAGAGGGTAGAGACTTAACACGCTAGCGTCACCAAAGACCAGTCGACTGAGTAACGCCCATACCACCATGAAGCCTGTGATCATCGGTGGGAGTGCGATTCGATACTGCTCTGGGTATGGAAACATACTGTGCCTCTTATTAAGTCCTGTTTACCCCAACGGCTTTTTCGTAATAATTTGTGCTTTATAACTGGCGTTGGGTAATTCTCCGAATAGATCTTCAGAGTAATGTAGGCAGCTCCAGTTAGCAAATATTGCTTTTAATTCACCCGTTTTAAGTAAAAAGTCAGGATTTCGAGGACGACCAATTTGAGCTTGCTGCTCGGTAAACGTTTCGTAAATAATAAGACCGCCAGGCTTTACGCTATCCATAATCTGCGTAAATAGCGCACGGTGTAAATAGTTAAAAACGAGCACTATGTCGTATTGTGCGGTGGCAAGTGTTGGTGCACTACCGTCTTCGAGATCCCACTCGAGCCGCTCGATAGCAGTTGAATCATTTGGCGCAGAGACATCAAGCCCACTGAGATTCTTATCGAGATAGCTGACATGACAACCTTTATCGCTAAACCATTGTCCGTTGCGGCCGCTGCCGCAGGCTAGATCTAGCACCTGACAGCAGGGGCTTAGATAGTCTGCTAAATCGGTAAATTGGGTGATTAACGCTGCGGCGTTAGCCTTTAACTTCTTTTCTGCCATCAATTCTGCGTCCATGTACTATTGAAAAATGTCTTAAGCCTGCGGGGCCATGTGATACTACAACTGATAATAACACCACAAAAATAAGCAGCTCAGGTTTATAAGCCGCGAAAGGGATAAACAGCCCAAGCAAACCTAGCTTAACAATGGTGAGCACCCCCTTTAATTGGATCAGCCAGCGCCAGTCGCGAACGACTTCCCATAGCATCATGGCTGAGCCCGTTGCCATGGCCATTATCCAATAGGTAAGCCATTTCTCTTGGGGAACATGCAACAAAATACCACCGCCGGCACCTGTGATCCCCAATATATGTAGAGCACGTAGGGCTGTTTTTGAAAAACGTTGGATCATAAATTGTTTTTCGCTGAGTTCTTTTCTGGCCATATTAACGGTTCTTATGCGGTTAGCTGTCGGCAAATATTATCAGGAATTCACTAATTAAAAAGCGTATAACGCTCACAATAGCTAATTGTTACTTTTGCGGAGCGTAAATCCTAACCTTTGTCATTACTGTCAGGCATACGGCAAATTTGTGAAGCAGATATCGATACCTCTTTATAGATAGTGCTAATCTAGCCTCCATAAGCTTACTCCCTACAGTAACTGGTTTTTCCATGCTCAACCAGTTGTAGCGATGATCTGAAAATAAGAAAACGTATCCTTTCTTCATTTCAGAATAAGCAGAAAAGCGAGCCGTCAGGGGCTCGCTTTTTCTTTAAGCAATGCAATTGCTATCAATGAGGCATAGATCAATAGCCCTCAAGACAAATCTGCTAATATCACATAAACTGTTCACGTTTTCTTACTCATATTAGTTAAGGTTTCGACAATGAAAATAGGCTTTTTTAGCGCTAAACATTACGATATGCAGCATTTTGATCGTACCAATATCGCATTTGACGCCAGCATTGAATATTTCGATTACCGTCTTTGTATGCAAACCGTCAAACTCGCAGAAGGATTTGAGGTGGTTTGTGCTTTTGTAAACGACTCTTTGTGTGAAGAAGTATTAGTTGAGTTGGCAAAAGGTGGCACTAAGGTTATTGCTATGCGTTGTGCAGGCTTTAACAATGTGGACCTAGCGGCGGCAAAACGCTTAGGCATGAAAGTGGTTAACGTACCTGCGTACTCACCAGAATCTGTCGCCGAACACACAGTGGCATTAATGCTAACTCTGAACCGTAAAATTCATAAAGCGTATCAGCGCACTCGCGATGCTAACTTCTCTTTAGAAGGGTTAGTGGGCTTTAATATGCATGGCCGTACGGTAGGCGTAATTGGCACGGGTAAGATTGGTCTCGCGACGATTAAGGTATTACAGGGTTTTGGCTGTAAAGTGGTAGCGCATGATCCTTATCCTAACCAAGCTGTAATCGACCTTGGTGTAGAGTATCTTTCATTGGACCAGCTGTATCCTATTTGCGATGTGATTAGCTTGCATTGCCCACTGACGCAAGAGAATCATCATCTATTAAGCCAAGACAGCTTTGCTAAAATGAAACCAGGGGTCATGGTGATCAACACTAGCCGTGGTGGACTGCTCGATGCACTCGACGCGATGGAAGCACTTAAATCTGGTCAACTGGGCTCACTAGGCTTAGATGTTTACGAGAATGAGAAAGAGCTTTTCTTTGAAGATAAGTCGAGTGAAATCATTCAAGATGATGTATTTAGACGTTTATCTGCTTGCCACAACGTGATTTTTACTGGTCACCAAGCCTTTTTAACCGAAGAAGCATTAGGCGCGATAGCTCACACAACCTTAAGCAATGTTAAGCAGCTTCTTACC
Source organism: Shewanella sp. 125m-7 (assembly GCF_052977045.1). NCBI lineage: Bacteria > Pseudomonadati > Pseudomonadota > Gammaproteobacteria > Alteromonadales > Shewanellaceae > Shewanella > Shewanella sp. 125m-7. The sequence continues at coordinate 91,829 of NZ_JBRILQ010000005.1, read as the reverse complement.
GGAGAGCATTGCCCTAACGAGTTGTATTAGCGTTTAAAGCTTAAACTAAGCAGTCGTTTCTTTAGTGCTAGAACACTTAAGTGCTACTGCTTTTTTTATCGCTAATCGATGCTGGCTGCTTTAGTCTATGTAACAGTATTATTAGCCAATCACGCTAAGTGATAGAGGTTGTATTTAATTATCTGACTCGCTTAAGGAAAGCCGATGATCATTACTCAAGAAGTTCATGATATCTCAACCGCTACTGGACCTATGCGCACTTATTTATATCGCCCTGATTGTGAAGGGCAGTTCGCCAGTATCATTTTCTACTCAGAGATTTTTCAACAAACGGCGCCGATTGCCAGAGCTGCAGCGATACTCGCTGGACACGGTTTTGTGGTATTAGTGCCTGAAGTTTTTCATGAACTAAACCCAATAGGTACCGTGCTTGAGTACGATGACGAGGGTAAAGATAAAGGCAACGCGGATAAGTTTGCTAAGCCACTTGAGCAGCATGATAGTGATACAGAAGCACTGGTGGATTTTGCCCGTAGCTTAAGTTTTTGCAGCAGCAATATTGGCAGTATGGGGGTGTGTATTGGTGGGCATCTAGCTTATCGCGCGGCGCTCAACCCAGATATCCAAGGGGCATTTTGCTTGTACCCTACAGACATCCACTCTAATACCTTGCCTTGCGACGAGGGTAACGATTCCTTGACTCGAACGGGTGATATCGCTGCCGAACTGGTTATGGTGTTTGGAAAGCAAGATCCTCATGTTTCTAGTGAGGGACGTAAATTACTCTATAACCAGTTAGAAGCGAGTGCGCGCAAATTTAATTGGCTGGAAGTGAATGCGCAACATGCCTTTATGCGAGATGAAGGTGATAGGTATGATCCGGCTTTAGCGCTGCAGATGTACTTGCAAGCGGTAGCGTTTTTTCAGCGAACGCTGAAGTAACGAGCTAAGCATAAAACGCTAACAATAAAATGTGTAATAGGACAAGACAGCGAATAAAAAAAGGGCCAGTATTACTGGCCCTTTTGTATATCACGGAGTAAATACTAATCATTAACCTTGCTGGTAAGCTGCAAGCTCATCAGTGCTGACGCGAGCAATGAAAGTGTTATCTAGGTAAAAATCAACATGGTCGTCTTGCTTAACACCAGACATAACTTGCTGGCTGCCATCTTCATAAACCAATGTCATTGCTAACGAGTTTTCGTCAGTCGCAGTCATTGAAGCGCTAGTTAGCTTAATGTTTTTAAGTGGCGCAGTAGTTAGGTCGCCATCAATGTGTTGGTTAACCTTGAAAATAGCTTCTACAGGCATATCAACTACAGCAGGTGAACGGCCGGTGATTGGGTTGGTACCCGTCCAGAATTCGATGCTGTTAAGCACAAATAAATCGGCTGTTGCTGCGAAACCGTAGATAGGGCTCATTAAAATGAACAGGCCGGCACGGCCATAACGATTGTCAACGGCACTTAAGTTGCCTTTCGTTACCATAGCACTTAGGCCCATTTGGCCCATACAACCGGTAAGTTGAGTGCTTAGAATTGCCGTTAGCGCGACGGCAGAAATAGTCTTTTTCATTGGTTTAATTTTACTGAATTGAGAATGGCGCTGATTGTATGTATAAGCAAAAAATGAAATGTGACAGCGCCAGCAAATCTAGGTTGGTAAATTGTAGTGTTTGTCTTGATCTTTGCGGTGCTTGTTTGCTCGGTGTGGTATTTGTTTTTAAGTTTGGCTTCGTGCTGTTTTTCGTCTGTTTATGTGTGTTAATTGTTGCTGCGCATGCGCGCTATCAGCACTTGTTACATCTAGAACGTCACCATTTTATTAAAGTACTATTTAACGCATAATAGTTAACGCATAATAGCGCCCCAAATATCGGAGCGCGCATGTCAGACTATCAAGTATTACACCAAACCCAAGACGAATATGGTCCGCTTATCGTATTAGAAGATAAGGAAACACGGATCCTCGCGTTTGGTGACAACGACGAGCAGAGCAAATTGCTTAAAGCATCGCCGCATATTCCGCAACATACCTATGTACAGGCTATGTTGCTGGTTCTGCTTTATAGCCAACCTAAGAGCGCAATTGTGCTGGGGTTAGGCGGAGGTGGACTTATTCATGCGCTGCGCCATTTTGATGCAGGCATTAAGCTTACCGCTGTCGAGCTTAGGGGCGAGGTGATTGAGCTGGCTAAGCGTTACTTCCAACTGCCGCTAAGTAAAAAGCTTAAAGTGATCAATCAAGATGCTAAGCAATTTTTGCAGTTAGGCGATCATAAGAAAGTTGATGTGGTGTTTACCGATATCTATAGCGCCGACGGTGTCGATGCTGCGCAAGTGTCTGAAGCCTTTATTGCGCAGTGCGCCGCCTTAATTAAAGCCGACGGCTACTTGGTGCTAAATTGCTGGAAAGAGCATAGCCAGAACCGAGAGTTGCTTGCCTACCTTAATATGCATTTTGTAGAAGTGCGAGCTTGCCTCACCGGCAGTGGTAATTGGGTGGTGTTTGCGGGCAAGGTTAAGCGCGATATTAGTGTTAGTGCCCTTAAGACCAAGGCGCAGTCGTTATCGCAGCAACTGGACTTTCAATTAGCGCGCTCTTTGACTCGATTTGATCTTTGGCTGTAAGCGTTTTAATTGAGTGAGGAGCTTTAGATAAAGTGGCCTCACTGCTTTAATTAACTTGCCAGCCCTGAGCTACATGGATTTCATGCGCCAAGCTTGTTTCGATTAATCCTTGTTTATTCGGCAGCACCTTACTGTTAGCTAATACATGCTGCAGATAATTTTGGTGAGTTTGTTGGTTATCCCAATAGGTAATCAGCACAAACTCCCTGTGAGTCAATCTATCTGCACCATTCAAATTCGTTCGCATTAAAAAACCACCAAGCATACCTGCTACAGAGGCCATCAAAGGGCTGCTTTGGTTTGCCTGTTGATTGATAAACTCAGCTTCATTGTCAGTGGGTACCGAGTAATTAACCATGCGAATAAACTGAGCTTGTTGAATGGATTGTAGTTTATTCGCGCATAGAGGCTGATGGGCCTTGTACTGGCTCTTATTATGGCTTGGGGTTGTTTGCGTCATCTTGTTGCCAGCCACCCGTCTGGCCAATAAACCCGCTTGAGCTGTTGGTGTTTTGCCATTGGCGTTGGCCTCGACTAAATTGTTTTTTTAACTGAGGTTTTACCTGACAGTTAATCAGCTTAATGATCAATTATTAGCTCTCCTTTTTTAGCTAACGGTACCTTACTTACTGTCAGATACAAGCTTAGTTAGCACATCTTTTATTGCTAGATTTTTACTGCTCGCTCCTCTACAGATTTGGCAAGCCACAGAGCATCTATGGCCTGAGCAACTTTAACAGCCCTCGTTCAGGTTAAATCGTCGGAGTATGACTATATGCTACAGCTTTATCATTCCTATTCGGAAAAACAGATTAGAATGATAGCTTTTATCCGTTATCATTAATTTATCGACTCCGTTAATATTCTTCCATCGAAAACGAACTGGCGTTAAGAGACTCATCATCACTCATCCAGTTTGTTGAATTTTAATAAATAGTATTTTCAACTTTAACTATTACAACGAATAAAACGGAGCATTACATGCATCAGTCAATCATCAACTCTACAATCAAGCCATTCTCTGCAACTGCTTTTCACAAAGGTGATTTCCACCCAGTGACTGAGCAAGATCTTCTAGGCAAGTGGTCTGTAGTATTCTTCTACCCAGCTGACTTTACCTTTGTATGCCCAACTGAACTAGGTGACATGGCTGACCATTACGAGAAGCTGCAAGCTATGGGGGTAGAAGTTTACTCAGTATCAACTGACACTCACTTCACTCACAAAGCATGGCACTCAAGCTCAGATACAATCAACAAGATCCAGTATCCAATGATTGGTGACCCAACAGGTACTATCACACGTAATTTTGGTGTGATGATTGAAGAAGACGGCCTAGCACTACGCGGTACGTTTGTAATCAACCCAGAAGGCGAAATCAAAGTGGCTGAAGTACATGACCTAGGTATTGGTCGTAGCGCAGCAGAGCTCGTACGTAAAATTCAAGCGGCTCAGTATGTAGCAACTCACGACGGTGAAGTTTGCCCTGCAGCATGGCAGCCAGGTGAAGCAACACTCGCACCATCAATCGACCTAGTGGGTAAAATCTAAGATTCGATTGAGTTGCCTGTAAGATAAATGGCTCGCTAGCTTGCCCCAAGCGGGTTAGCGAGACCGCTATCTTCACCAGACTCTGTGTTACTTAGGATATTCACCCTGAGTAATGAGTTGTTCAGCTTAGTGTCCCCCCTGAAATCTAAGCTGAACACATTTTTATTAAACTTCACTTTTACTGATAACTTGCTAGTCGCAAGACACTTTTATTTTTAAGATTATTTTTTCTTTTTAAGACCACTTTTTTATTTTTAGTGAGCATTAATATGCTCAGGGTAAGTGCTACCTGCTACTCACCTATACCAAATTAGCTATACCAGATTAGCTTTTAATATTTAGGAGTCATCATGTTAGATGCAAACGTAAAGAATCAACTGAACACTTATTTGCAAAACCTCAAACACCCAGTTGAGCTGGTTGTATCTATTGATGACAGCCCAAAAGCGCAAGAGCTAAAGTCTTTAGCGGCAGATATTGATAGCCTGTCTGAACTTATCTCGGTTACAGAGCAAGTAGGCAAGCGTACACCGTCAATGTCGGTGATTAACCCCGCACTAGGTCAAGGGGTTGGCAGCCAAATTACCTTTGCTGGTCTGCCAATGGGGCATGAGTTCACCTCGTTAGTACTGGCTTTGCTGCATAGCGGCGGTCACCCAATCAAATTAGATGCGGACGTGATTGAGCAAATTCGTCAATTACCCGGTGAATATCAGTTTGAGACTTATGTGTCGCTAAGTTGCCAAACATGCCCGGAAGTAGTGCAAGCACTGAATATGATGGCGGCAATAAACCCCAATATTACCAACGTGATGATTGATGGCTCACTATTTCAAGATGAAGTGAATGAGCGCAACATCATGGCAGTACCGTCTGTGTACCTTAATGGTGAGCAGTTCTCTATGGGCGCCATCAGCACGGTAGAGATCTTAAATAAGTTAGATGTTAACGCTGCTGGCCGAAAAGCAGAGCAGCTAAATGAGAAACAAGCGTTTGATGTATTAGTGGTTGGCGGTGGCCCCGCGGGTGCATCGGCCGCAATTTACGCAGCGCGTAAAGGGTTACGTACCGGTATTGTTGCCGATAAGTTTGGTGGTCAAGTGGCTGAAACTGTGGGTATTGAAAACTTTATCTCAGTTAAAGCGACCGAAGGCCCTAAGCTGGTGGCAAACCTAGAAGCCCACGTACATGAATATGATGTCGATATTATGGATAACCAGCGCGCGCTAAGCTTAAAGTCAGGCGAGCTATTTGAACTAGAGCTTGAAAGTGGCGCAGTACTGCGCAGTAAAACGATTTTGTTAGCCACAGGTGCCCGCTGGCGTGAAATGAACGTACCTGGTGAGCAAGAGTACCGCGGCAGTGGCGTAGCATATTGCCCACATTGTGATGGCCCGCTGTTTAAAGGCAAGCGTGTTGCAGTGATAGGTGGCGGTAACTCTGGCATCGAAGCGGCAATCGATTTAGCCAATATCGTTGAGCACGTTACTGTGCTTGAGTTTGATACGACGCTGCGCGCCGATGACGTATTGCAACGTAAAGCGAAATCTATGGGCAATATTGAGATTATTACTCAGGCAATGACCACAGAAGTGACCGGTGATGGGCAGCGTGTTAACGGCCTTAATTATACCGACCGTGCCACAGGCGAGAGCCATCATGTTGAGCTGGCAGGCATTTTTGTACAGATTGGTTTAGTGCCAAACTCAGAGTGGCTAAAAGACACTATTGATATGACCGCACGCGGTGAAATCATTGTTGATGCTAAAGGCGGCACTTCACTTACTGGCGTCTTTGCTGCTGGCGATGTGACTAACTCGGCTTATAAGCAGATCATTATCGCCATGGGCAGTGGCGCAACGGCATCGCTCGGCGCATTTGATTACCTCATTCGCCACAATGTTGATGAGTCTAGTAGCGAGAATATTGCAGCGTAAAGTGATTAATCGTTAGGCGGAAGCCAGCATCATGCTGGCTTTTTTTAGGTTTAAAGGTAGGGTATATTTACGCTTTAACTAATAGAGAGTTGAGCGTTATTTTTTTATCATAGCGCTAGGTAAGTCGATTCATCATGGGGCAAACTCTGAAGTCACATCAATATCAAGCGCAGCTGAAGAGTGAAACCTTCGCAATTATTAAACGTGGCATTGTTTGGGCCACGTACGTTAGCGGTGTCCTCGCAATTGTTGTACTGATTAATTCTTTTTACTTTGATAGTGATTATTTTGAAATAAAGGCATTGCATATCAAGTTTGTGCCGCTGTTGATGGTGATAGGGCTGGGTCTTGTTACGGTAAAAACTCGCGTTTTGCAGCGGGTGACCATTAAGCAAGCGTACACTTACCTAGTATTGCTTGTTGCTGGATGGTGCTACCTGCTTTTGGGGTTAGCAGGGCTTTCTGATCAGAATATGCCGGGCATAGAATCATTGGCAGATGTCTTAGTACTTGTCTTTGCATTGGCGCTATTTCCAAATCGAAATGTGATGTTCCTCGGCATTTTACCTTTCTTAGTGTTTAGTTCGGTTTACCACTCGCTTCAGTACTCGACAGTGTTGATCTATCCGATCACTAAATTCCTCTGTTTTATGGGTATCATCTTGTCAGGTCAGAAAATCATCTCAGGTTGGTTCTTTAAAGCGGTTGTTCGTAATATCGAAAAAAAGAAGCTCATACAACAATTTAAACGCTTAGCCCTGATTGATGGGTTAACCAATATCAGTAATCGTCGCCACTTTGATGAGGTCATCAAGCAAGAGATAAAGTCATCTGCGCGTAATGAGCAGGAGCTTGCGATTATTTTAATTGATATCGATTACTTTAAACTGCTCAATGACAGTCTGGGTCATCAAGTCGGAGATGAGTATTTAATTAAAGTGGCCAAGGTGCTGAACAGCGCGCTTGAACGGCCAAGAGATCTGGTTGCGCGCTATGGCGGCGAAGAGTTTGTGGTGGCACTGCCTGATACGGATTTAAAGGGTGCAGTTAAAGTCGCTGAAAAGATCCAACGTGCATTAGCTGAAGCTAAACTCGTGCATCCGAGTTCTACAGCCTCAAAATATGTCACCGTCTCTCAAGGTGTGGCGCGGTGGCAAATGGCTATGGAGCCGGGCGAATTATTACGGGTCGCTGACCGCCTGTTGTATCAAGCAAAGTCAGCGGGTCGAGATAGGCATTGCTATGAGTCAATCGACAGTGTTAATCAGTGCCGAGAGCCTCAAGATGAAGCGAGTTAGGCCGTAGTATTAATATTATTGCCTGTGTTACCGACAGGGGCTGGAGTGGCCGGCATTGCGGCATTGATCAAGCTTAACGCAATTTCCCCTTGAACTTCTTGCTGCTCTTTAGCCATTTGCGCGACTTTAACGCCCACACTGCCATGGCTCATGTTAGGTTGAAGATTCGCACTCGAGATAGTAACTGCCATATATAGCTCGATTAATTAGGAATGTTATTTAGTTATCGGCGCGCACTTTAAAGACTTAAGGTCAGTAGTGTTACAGAGTGTATCGGGTTTAAAGCTAAGACGGAAAATAAGGCCCTAGGAAAACAGGTTCTAGGTCCTAGGAAAAGCAAAGACGGTTCACGCTAAGACGGGAAGAGCCGGACGGCCAGCGGCCTAGGGAACGTGACAGCGTCACTTACGGAGCGCTCACGGAAAAAGCGGTAAAGCTAAGAAAGAGCAAAGATGATAAAAGCAAAGAAGAGCAGCCAGAAAACATATTCTCTTTTGTAGGTTGGGCTTTAGCCCATCAATCATGGTTTTATACTAGATTTGTCGGCATAAATACCGACCTACGGAAAAGAAGGCCCTAGGAAAACAGGTTCTAGGTCCTAGGAAAAGCAAAGACGGTACAAGCTGAGATGGAAAAGAAGAGGCTAGGAAAAGCAAAGGGCAAAGACGGTTCAAGCTGAGACGGAAAGGCATCGCTTTATTCTTTTGTAGGTTGGGCTTTAGCCCATCAATCATGGTTTGATACTAGGCTTGTCGGCATAAATACCGACCTACGGACAAGAAGCGTTCTAAATGGAAGACAAAGACGGTACAGGCTGAGATGGGACAAGCTAGGACGGTTAAAAGCTGAGGCTACAAAAGCAATTCACCGCGAAGGACACGGATATCACGGAGAAGAGCCACAGCCGAGGCCCGTTAAGCTCTTTATCTTTACCTCCGTGTTCTCCGTGAAAGCGCAGCGCTCCGTGGTGAGAACAGTGCTTTGTAAAAAATGATGTTAACGCTAAATTTATGCGTTAGGTAAGCACACTTTGGGGCAAAAGCAATTCACCACGAAGGACACGGAGATCACGGAGAAGAGCCACAGCCGAGGCCCGTTAAGCTCTTGATCTTTACCTCCGTGTTCTCCGTGAAAGCGCAGCGCTCCGTGGTGAGAACAGTGCTTTGTAAAAAAAGATGTAAATGCTAAATGTATGCGTTAGGCAAACACACTTTGGGGCGTGCGACGTGAGGTCGTATGAAGCGCTGTTCACCGCTTTTGAGTGAACCATCTGTATCACCAGATGAACCTAAGAGCCTGAATAAAGTAGCGGCTCTGACAATGTAACGAAGATTGGTTATAGACCAATCGGGATCTGAATCGTGAGAGAACGATCCTCCTGATAACCACAAATCGGGTGAGTGCTAGGTAGTCAGTATGATGAACATAAGTGAATCCGCATAAGGTGCGTTATGTGATGAAACAGCGGAAGTGGTTTATACGCTGTGGCCAAAAGGCAATGAGAGTTGGAAAGAGATTGCCCCATGCTCTTTCGTGATCAATATAACTCTTCGCACTATAGCGGGCATCTACCCTGACATTGCGCGACATACGGAACACGGTAAGCCTATATCGCTCCCACTGGGAAAGCTTTTATGGCCGATAGCGATGTAGGTATAGGAGGTTGGAAAAAGCGAAAGCTGCATTGTAACGATGCAGATACAGACTGGTGTCTGGTCACGAAAGTGAGCCCACTTCCGACTGGTCTCCCGTTGCAAGATAATTTGGAGAACTTTATTCAAGGAGAAACGCAAATGATGATTTCAACAGAAATTAGTGCCTCTCCTTACGGCGCTCAATGGCAGTCCATAGACTGGAAATCCGTTGAACCGCATGTATTAAAGCTTCAGATGCGTATTGCAAAGGCAACTCGAGAAGGTAAACGCAGCAAAGTGAAAGCGTTGCAGTGGATACTGACTCACTCGCGTTCAGCAAAACTTCTTGCTGTTAAGCGTGTATCACAAAAGAAAGGCAGTAAAACGCCTGGAATAGATGGTGTTATCTGGAATACAGATACCCGCCGCATGAAAGCAGTAAATCAATTGAGCAGGAAGGCATATCTAGCCAAACCACTCAAGCGTATCTACATCCCCAAAAGGAATGGCAAACTTAGACCTCTTGGTATCCCATGCATGATAGACAGAGCACAACAAGCGCTCCACCTTCTTGCATTAGAGCCTATATCGGAGACGTTTGCTGACCCAAACAGCTATGGATTTAGACCAAATCGTAGCACTGCCGATGCAGTCGATCAGTGCTTCAAATGTTTGGCTCTAAAGAGATCAGCTCAATGGGTTCTTGAAGGGGATATCAAATCCTGTTTCGACAAAATCGGGCATCAATGGCTAATTGATAACATCGCCATAGATAAACGCATGTTGGAACAATGGTTAAAGTCTGGTTTTATGGACAAAGGGCTGTTTTATCGTACTGATGAGGGCACACCACAAGGAGGGGTTATATCCCCAACCTTGATGCTAATGACTCTTGCAGGACTCGAACAGCGCATAAAGTCTACAGCACTCAAAAAGGGTGCCAGAGCTAACTTTATTGGATACGCCGACGATTTCGTCGTCACCTGCGCTTCAAAGGAAGTGCTCGAGAACGATATCAAACCGTTGATATCTGATTTCTTAGCGGAAAGAGGCTTAACACTCTCCGAAGAGAAAACGCACATTACCCACATCAATAATGGTTTTGACTTCTTAGGGTTTAATCATAGGAAGTACAAAGGGAAATTGCTCATTAAACCGAGCAAGTCCAATACCTTGTTGTTCTTAAGTAACCTGCGCGAACTCATCAAAAAGCACGCAACCATCCCTGTTAACGATCTTATCAAATTGATAAATCCGAAACTAAGGGGTTGGTCGAACTATTATCGACATTGCGTTGCTAAACAAGTATTCGGGTATGTTGGGCACAAACTATTCTATACGTTATGGCACTGGGCAGTAAGGCGCCATCCAACAAAGTCTAAGACTTGGGTAGCCCTTAAATACTTCATCAACCGAAAAGGCCAATGGCAATTTCACGGTTGGCAGAAGGTCAAGGATATGGATTGCCAATTTAATCTATTCCAAATAGCCAAAGTGCCCATTGAGAGACATGTAAAAATCCGAAATGCGGCTATACCGTTCGATCCTCAATACCAAGAATACTTGGCTAGGAGAAAATTGAAAAGGCAAGCTCGTAACTCTTGGAATGAACCTGCTCTCACTGCTTTATAAGTTGCTGGGTATCAAACGATACCTTTGTGGAGGCTTGAGCCTAGTGCAGTGAAAGTTGCACGCTGGGTTCTTAGGAGGGCGGCACTTGGTAACAAGTGTCGTCTATCCGACAAAAGCAATTTAGAAATCGAACCACCATGGCTAAATGAGTGCACCAATTATCCGGTGTAGATACGGCCGTGACCGTCCATGACATGGACGTCATGGCCGAGCTTCCAAGGATGGACTTGTTGCGTGTCACGGCAGTGTCTGCACATAAGGTCGTTCCTTCACATCCATGTGATCACGACATTCGGACGTCCTGTCCAGCACCCGCTGCAGGCGATTGATAACTCTAAAGCGACAATTTGAATTAGCAGCCCTGTAGCCACAGCTCAGAAAAAAATGTAATCACCTTTATTCGAAGGCTAACGAGCTTTGGGGCAAAAGCAATTCACCACGAAGGACACGGAGAAGAGCCACAGCCGAGGCCCGTTAAGCTCTTCATCTTTACCTCCGTGTTCTCCGTGAAAGCGCAGCGCTCCGTGGTGAGATTCATGCTTTTTGAAGAGGTATGTCTGTCCTAGATTTTTACAAGCTTAACTCTTCAGTTAAGAAAACTATGATTTTGCAATCCGAGCCTTCTCAATCCCCTTGCGAATAAGGGTAATGATAAAGGTCAGCACGATAGAGCTTAAGATAAGGCCAATCGCTAAGGCCACATTTTGCAGCGCCGTTGGGTCGATGGCTAACATGCCGCCTAAGCCCATCATCATAATGCCCGACATTAGCTTAAGGGTCTGGCCCTCTTTTTCGGTGAGCTTACGCTTACCAAGTGACACACTGAAGGCAATAACAATCGCAGCCAGTGGGATGACATAAACCACGTTGTACATCACCAGATACATGTAACGCTCAAATGTGTCTAGGTCATGCATCGACAATACGCTGGTGTAGATCATCGGGAAGCCTGCCGTACACAGTAGCTCATAAGCATTGGCAAGAATCGATAGCACCACTGTACTGGCTATCATAGCGGTCATGCTGCTGGCACTGGTGAGTTTCCCCATGCGTTTAATCAAACCGGTGCGGTTCTCTGCAGACATGGATAAAGTGACTTCGCCTTTAGTAAAGAAGTAGTCTTTGATGTTTACCGCGCCTGCGACGAGCGCCAACATACCCGCCCCGAGAATAATCCAGCCGCCGTCGCTACCCGCGCCAAGCAGTTGGAAGATGTTGAGCCAGGCGCTCATAAAGATGAAGTAGATAAAGCCTGAGAAGAACACAAAAATACCGCCGACAATTAGCATGCGTGTGCGGCTCTTGGCGTTAACCATGATTGATAGCAAGAACAGCAATACAAAGAAAGCGCAAGGATTAAAGGCATCGACGCCAGCCAGTACCACGGTTAATAGCGGTAGCGACATCTGCTCTGGGTGTACGACACCGATTAGCGGTAATTCCACGGGTTGTACATCAGACGAGGCGACTTCGCTGGTGGTCTCTAACCCTAAATCACAGGTGCCTTCGCTATCACTGCTGCTTTCTTTACAGGTTGCAAATAAGCCTGCAGAAACGGGGGCGGCAGTGACGTAGTCGCCTTTAACCTCTGGCGCTAAAGTGCCACCAAGCGAAACGTAATAAGACTTTAATCGTTGCACTAAGAACTCACCGGTAACGGCTTGACTGCTGTAGCCCACAACGGCTTTTTCACCACTGGCAAAGTAAGGCACTGAACGTGCTTCAGTTGCTGTTGCTTTGGCTATCTGTTGCCATGTTTCCATTGTGCCGGGAGCGGTGATCATATGATCTTCCACTTCAATCCAAGGGTAACGCTCTGGCAAGCTGTCAATAAACGGGTGGGCTTCAGCGCAGTGTGGGCAGGTTTTAGACCAGAAGAAATACAGTTTTACCTTTAACTCCCCTTGGGAATTAGTGTAATGCCACATATTGGCTTCATTAATGGCATTGGTATTAATAGAAGTGCTATCAACAGAGCTATCAGCGGCAAAGCCGGGCATTGAAAGGCTTGAGAGAAATATAGTGATGAATAATAGAGCTGATTTGACCATGGGAACTCCAAAAGGCAAATTAAGCATTAATTGATACTTAGGTTACTAATACTCTACTTTATTGGGTGGTAATTGCTAAATTAATGTATTGCTTTTGCTACTGAAATCCCGAATAAATTACTTTTGGGAACTAAGGCCAATTTCCCGTGATAAAAGTAAACTTTTTCCAATAATTATAATTACTTGATTAAGCTTTATGGATATAGGCTGTTAGCGCTGCTAATGGTTTTGCTAATGGTTTTGCTAACAGGTTTTGCTAACAGGTTTTGCTAACAGGTTTGGCGATAGGTTTTGCTAACAGGTTTGCTAATGGGTTTGCTAACAGGTTTGGCGATGGGGTTAGTTGGCTGATAACTGTGTTTAACAATACTGTGTTAAAGAATGGCTTTGAAAAATGTGAGGTTATTGGGTAGGAGAATATTGACATGATGAGGGAGACGTCCCGAGCTTATTAACATTATTTAAATTGTTAACACTTTGAATATGATGCAAATCAAAACTCACTCATTCAAAACCACTCATTCAAAACTCACTCAAAACTAAGCCTCTCAAAACAAGCCTCTCAAAACAAGCCTCTCAAAATAAATGAGTGTTTAGATAGAGCTGCAACTAGATAAAGCGGGAATGATGCTGTGGCTATTACTCATCTTTACTGGCTATCTGAATCGCTGCTTGCTCGCTTTCATCTGCACACCAAACGACAACAACACTGCGATCGATATCTGTACTGGCAGTCAAAATGCGAGTAATGACCGGCGCTGGGTAATCGGCATTATTAAGGTGAGTTCGCACTCTCTCGATTCGACGTTCCGCAAGCCACTTATTATAGCGACGAGCTTCTTCGCTGGCTTGTTTTTGGCTGACTTTGAATTCGAGTAGCAGATAGCCGGCGTCAGCCTGGGCGCTTTTGCTTAGCTCATCGAGCTGAGAAGCATATTGCCCTGCAAAATAAGAGCTATTTTTAGCGTAGGGAATATCAACAATGTGGGTTTGATTATCGCACTGTGCGATAGCGCCACCTGCGAACAATAAACAAACAGCTGCTATAGACTTCATCTCGTACGTCCTTGATAAAATAAAAATCTTTTTGAGGTAGTTAAGAAGTGCCTAAATAGCGGAACCTTTCAAAACCGAATGGAATTTATGCTTTTTTCCGTTGAAATGCAATCTTCTTTAGATTAATTATTCTAATGATGGTAGCCCTTAAATGATATTGGGTTAAGCACCACTAAATCGATGCATCGGTGTCGTTTAGCGTGGCGAGAGTTCTATCTGGAACAGACAAGATATTGGCTTAAAAAATGGCACGGTTTTATTGTAAATTTAGCGGTCGATTTTTAGCGGTAACACAAGTATGTTGTGTACAATGTATTCTATTGATTACCGAATAGAGCTATCTAGATTATGACAAAAGACCAAGCACAAGAGCTCTTGAGTCTCGATAAGCAGATCTGTTTTTCGCTTTACAGCGTAACGAATGCCATGGTGCGCGCGTATCGGCCATTGCTTGAGGGGTTAAAACTCACCTATCCACAGTATTTGGCTATGCTGGTACTATGGCAACAAGATGGCTTGAGCGTGAAGCAGCTAGGCACAGCGTTACATTTAGATTCTGGCACATTAACGCCGCTACTAAAGCGTCTAGAGGCTAAAGGCTTAGTGACTCGAGGACGCAGCGAACAAGATGAAAGAGTCAGAGTGCTGCACACGACCGTTCTAGGTAAAGAATTGAAGTCACAGGCGGCGGGTGTGCCTGAAAAGTTGCGTTGCCAGCTGCAGGTGTCAAACGAGAAGCTGATGCAGCTTAAGCTTTTGTGCGATGAATTGTATGCCGACTTAGGGCAATGACGTTATTCATTCGATTCAGATTGAAATAGCGGTTAAAGAAGTTGAACAAAAGACTCACCCAAGGAGCTGACATGGAGACAGTTGATCTTCTCATTATAGGCGGCGGTATTAATGGCGCGGGTATTGCTCAGTGCGCGGCGGCGGCGGGCTATAGCGTATTATTGCTAGAAAAAGAAACCGTTGCAGCGCAAACATCTGCTAATTCAAGCAAGCTTATTCATGGTGGGCTGCGTTACCTTGAGTCTGGACAGCTGCAATTAGTCAGAAAATCACTCGCCGAACGCAAGGCCTTACTGCAACTAGCGCCTTCTTTGGTTAATCCTATTCCATTTTATATTCCTGTTTATGCCACTGGCCGCCGCAGCTCTTTGGCTATTAGAGCGGGACTCAGTTTGTACGCCATACTGAGTGATTTTGATGCTCTGAGCCAGTTTAAGTCACTTCCCGCTGTACAATGGTCAAAAATCAAAGGCCTTAAACTCAATGGCCTTAAGGCCGTCTATCAATATTGGGATGCGCAAACAGATGACAAGTTACTCACTGAAGCTGTGATCAAAAATGCCCGCTCACTGGGTGCACATGTGATTGAACATGCTAAATGTACTCATATTAAGCACTTGCAAAGCCATTGTGTCGTGCATTATCAAGCCCAAGGGGCAGAGCAAGAGATTGAAGCATTGGCGGTGGTGAACACGGCGGGTCCTTGGGTAAATCAAGTGCTTGAAAGTGTGTCACCTCCCATTGCTGCCGAGCCCATAGAGTGGGTGCAGGGCAGCCATCTATTGCTCGATATACCGGCTAATGACGGCATTCTTTATCTCGAATCATGCCTTGATAAACGGGTGGTTTTTGTGATGCCTTGGAATGGCCAAACGTTAATCGGTACCACAGAGATTGTGCTAGATGAGCTTAGTGGAAAACCCCAGATAACAGCTGAAGAAGTCGATTATTTACTGACTATTTATCATCATTACTTTGCCGGCTTTGGCGGTGTTGATACCTTGAAAGGGCGGGTCGTCGACAGTTTTTGTGGGGTTAGAGTCCTGCCAAAACAGGCGGGTAATGCGTTTGATCGCCCAAGAGACACATTGCAAAAAAGCCAAATTAGCCACCCTAAGCTATTAAGTCTTTATGGCGGTAAACTCACAACGTATAGAACCACGGCAACCGAAGTGCTTCAATGGTTAGAAGATACGGTCGGCGAACGACAGCCTTTAGCCGATTTCGATAAGCTATTGTTAGATTGAGAAATCACTTAATAATTAAAGGGTTGACGCCTGCTTAGTGTGATAAATTGTAACGTTTTAATGAGCTTCATTAATCTGTAACTTAAGTGTCATATTCTTTGTGGGTGGTTTATTTTAACGCGTCTTTATTACGCCTATTTATGGATGGTTATGTTTCAAATTTTTCTACGTTTTTTCTCGTTGGGCTTAGTTTCTTTCGGTGGGCCCGCGGCGCACATTGGATACTTTAGGCAAACCTTTGTGCAGGAGCTCAAGTGGCTCGACGATAAGCACTATGGCAGCTTAGTGGCGCTAAGCCAGTTTATGCCTGGGCCGGGCTCAAGCCAAGTTGGTTTTGCCATTGGTTACCATCGTGGTGGGTTATTAGGTGGTATAGCCGCCTTCTTAGGGTTTACCTTACCGTCATTTATTTTGCTATTTCTATTGGCTGTTACCAGTAGTCAGTGGCTGGATTACTCGTTCACTCAAGGGATTATTCACGGACTTAAATTATTGGCAGTGGTGGTGGTTGCCGACGCGATCTGGATCATGTTTAAACAGTTTTGCCAGCGTAAGCCTGCCAAGTTATTAATGGTGCTGAGCGGCGTGGTTATCTTGTTGCAGCCTTCGATGTTAGTGCAGTTTGGCTTGCTGATCACTGCCGCCATTGTTGGCCGATATTACCTGTCAGGTGAGGCCAATGAGGACGACGCTTCAGCTATCGCGCAGCAGCCAGTAAAGCTTAACTTGTTTTGGCTAAGTCTATTTAGCGGGTTGCTCATCGCTTCACTGGTTACTATTGGCTTATCAAAGCAGACTGGGATCTCGAATCTAACCGAGTTGTTTAGCCAGTTTTATCAAGTTGGCAGTATGGTATTTGGTGGTGGGCATGTGGTACTGCCTTTGCTGCAATCGAGTGTTGGCGATGCGATAAGTAACGATCAGTTTTTAACGGGTTATGCGCTAGCTCAAGCCGTTCCTGGGCCAATGTTTGCACTGGCTGCCTTTTTAGGGGCTGAGATCTGGGTATCGCAGCCTTTAATTGGTGCGTTAGTGGCGACCTTAGCTATCTTTTTACCGGGTTTTTTATTGATGTTAGTCGCGCTTAAAAGCTGGCATGCGATTAGTGCAAGGCCGCAGGTCATTGGTGCAGTTGCGGGAGTGAATGCTTGCGTGGTGGGCTTCTTGCTCGCGGCGTTGTATAACCCGATATTTACCAGCGCGGTCCTATCACCGCTTGATATGGCGTTAGTGGTACTGGGCTTTGGTTTGTTTAAAATCTTCAAACCCAATATCTTTATCCTAGTGGCAGGTTTTGGGGTGACAGGGGCGATTATCGCTACATTTACGGGCTAAAATCGTCATAGAGATTTAGTCTAAACGTTACTAATAAAAAGGCCGTAAGCACATGCGCTTACGGCCTTTTTTGTATTTCATTTTTATATTTAAGGTTGAGAGGCGACTAAACGAGTACTGTCTCGCCCACTTTATCAGCCTCAACCACTTTCTCAGCTTTGACGGCGCACACCTTAAACTCTGGGATTTTAGCCACCGGGTCGAGTGCGTTGTTGGTTAGTTTATTTGCTGCCGACTCAGCAAAGTGGAACGGCAGGAATAACACGCCAGCTTGTGCTCGTCTGGTGACAAAGGCTTGGATCTGAATTTCGCCGCGCCTTGTGCTCAGCTTTAACCTATCGCCGTTATTGACCCCTAACTTCTCAGCATCAAATACCGAAATCATCACCTTAGCGCTACCTAGCTGATTGAGACCCTCCGTTTTTCGGGTCATGGTACCTGTGTGGAACTGCTCTAGTAATCGGCCTGTCGATAACACCAGTGGATACTCTTCACATGGCATTTCGGCGGGAAGACGATAGTGCACCGCACGCATCTTACCTTTGCCATGAGTGAACTCTCTGGTATGTAAAATGGGTGTGCCAGGATGGCCTTCTGCAGGGCATGGCCATTGCAGACCTTGAATGCCGTTGCTGCTTAGGCTATCTATTACCTGCCATGTTATGCCGCGGTATTGCGGAGTAACATCGGTGATCTCGTGCCAAATCTGCTTTTCATTTTGGTAACCCCACTCTTCGCCCATCTTGCTAGCAATGAGCTGGATGATCTCCCAGTCATTTTTAGCAAGACCTGGCGGCGTAACTGCCGGTAGTAGCTGCTGCACTCGGCGCTCGGTATTGGTAAAGTGACCTAACTTTTCGGCAAAGGCCGCCGCTGGCAATACCACATCGGCAAGCTCGGCAGTCTCAGTTAAGAAGATATCCTGCACCACCACAAACTCTGCCGCAGCTAAGCCTTGCAGTACATGCTTTTGGTCAGGATCGCTGAGCACAGGGTTTTCACCCATGACATACAGGCCTTTTAACTCACCATGAGATAACGCGTGCATCATTTCTGTGGCGGAGAAACCGATATCTGCGCAAAGATCTTGCTTGCCCCAAGCTTCACGGAAGCGCATCTGAACCAGTGGGTCGTCAAGCTTCTGGTAGCCGCTAAAGTAATTGGGTAATGCGCCCATATCACAGGCGCCTTGCACGTTACTCTGGCCGCGCAGTGGATTAATACCGGCTCCTTTAGCGCCAATATTGCCGCACAAAAGCTGTAAGTTTGAAATAGCGGTAACGTTATCGTGACCCGAGGTATGCTGAGTGATCCCCATGGCATAGTAGATAGCCGTTTTTTCTGCAGTGCCGATTAAGCGCGCCATCTCGATGATGTCACTCGCACTAATGCCAGTAATCACTTCAGCGTTTTTAGGGCTGTAATCGGGGCTCATGACCTCATCATACAGCTGACTAAAGCCTTCAACTCGCTCTTGGATGTAATCTAAATCATGCCAATCGTTTTTAATGATCTGCTGCATAATGGCATTCAACAGCATCACATCTGAGCCCGGTCTTTGCGCCACATAAAGCTCGGCTTTATCGGCAATAGAGACACGCTTAGGATCGGCAACAATCAAGCGTGCGCCATGTTCGCTAATCGCTTGCTTGATACGGGATGCAATAATTGGGTGAGCGCTTTCGGTATCCGAACCAATGATAAAGATAAGGTCGCTATCTTTTATGCCGGGGATATCGTTGGTCATCGCGCCGCTACCTAGGCTTTCACGTAGGGCGGTAACGGTTGAGGCGTGACATAAACGCGCACAGTGGTCGATGTTGTTGTTACCAATCACACTGCGGAAAAACTTTTGGAAAACGTAGTTATCTTCGTTAGTGGCTTTGGCCGACGATAGACCCGCAAGAGCCTTGTCGCCATAAGTGAGTTTTATCTCACCAAAGCGCTGGGCTACCACTGAAATCGCTTCTTGCCAGCTTGCCGGAACAAGCACGCCATTTTTACGAATAAGTGGGGTGGTTAGGCGCTTATCGCTACCAACAAAGTCAAAGCCAAATCGACCTTTAACACACAGCATGCCTTCATTCACTGGCGATGACGTGTCACCGCTAATATGACGAATTTGATTCTTTTGCTCATCAACATGCAAGTTAACTCGGCAACCAATACCGCAATAAGTACAAATAGTAGAGACGGTTTTAAGCGGCGCTTTTTGTGCTGGTGTCAGCCCTTGAGTCTTATCGCGGGCATCAACTAGCGCGCCTGTTGGGCACACCTGCACACAGTTACCGCATTGTACACAGTCACTGTCGCTCATGCTGGCGCTAAAGCCGACTCGCGGTGCGTGGCGTACATCAGCTTGGCATGAGGTCGGCAGGGCATGATAATGATCTTTGGCAAACGATATCGCATGGTGTCCGCTGGCGCCTTTACAGGTTTCGACGCAGGCGCCGCAGCTGATACAGCGGTTAGCATCAAAAGTAATAAATGGTGCGCTGGTGTCGATACTAAAGTGCTGCGCTTGGCTAGTATCGAGCTCGCTGGCTTTGACCTTATATTCGGTAGCGTAATCGCGTAGCTTGCAGTCGGTGTTGGCCTGACAGGCACACTCTAAACAGCGCGCGGCTTCTTTCATGGCTTCATCGGCGGCAAAGCCAAGTTCCACTTCGCTAAAGTTCAGCGCGCGTTGTAGCTTATCAAGCTCAGGCATTAGGCTGCGAGGTTGCACACTTGACGCTGGATACAGTGCATCGGCCTTAAGTGATTTTAGCGCGCTGGTTTTAGCCGCCTTAGTGGCGTTAAAAGGCTGCTTGACTAACTCACAGGTTAGCCCTTGTGTTAGTAACTTCTCAATGGCATCCGCCGCCTTACGACCAT
Organism: Shewanella sp. 125m-7; assembly: GCF_052977045.1. Classification (NCBI taxonomy): domain Bacteria; kingdom Pseudomonadati; phylum Pseudomonadota; class Gammaproteobacteria; order Alteromonadales; family Shewanellaceae; genus Shewanella; species Shewanella sp. 125m-7. Next base: position 71,786 of record NZ_JBRILQ010000005.1, on the reverse strand, counting down.
CGGCAACAGCAGCAACAGCGGTAGCAGGACCGGTACGAGAGTCGCCAATCACAAATAGTTTATCTAGGCCGGCAGATTGCCCGGCTGACATAGTGTGTTCACAGCCTTCAAAGGTATTCCAACGCGTGAGGGCGACTTCACCAGTGGCTAACTGGCTTTGAGGGTGCTCAAGAAACGCCATATCAGGCATTTGTGATACGGCGGGAATAACCGTATCGAAGTCTTCGACAAAGGTTTCACCCGTTGGCGTTGGGCTGCGACGGCCAGAGCTATCAGGCTCGCCCAGTGCCATCACTTCAAAGGTAACCTTGGCAACTCTGCCGTTTTCGTCGCTGTGATTTTCAACCGGATTAGTCAGGAAGTGGAACTTAATCCCCTCTTGCTCGGCCTCATGAATTTCATAGTCTTCTGCTGGCATCTCATCGCGAGTACGACGATACACTAGTGTTACCTCGGCGCCATCACGTTTGGCGGTGCGGGCGCAGTCGATAGCGGTATTACCACCACCAATCACTGCGACTTTTTTGCCAGTAGTGTAATGCTTATCGGTGCAGTAATCTTTGAGGTAATCAACACCTAAATAGCAACCATCAAGCTCGATGCCAGGGTAGTTCATCGGTACCGCTTTTTGCGCGCCAATAGCCAAACAAACGGCGTCGAAACTTTCGATTAAACCATTAAGGTGGATATCACGGCCAAGGCGGGTGTCGGTTTCAATGTTAAGGCCATTTTTGCACAATAGTGCAATCTCTTTATCGAGAATGGCTTTTGGTAAGCGGTACTCAGGAATACCGTAGCGTAACCAGCCACCAGCTTGGGGCATTGACTCGAAAATCGTTACATCATGGCCATTGTTAGATAGATAATATCCCGCTGAAATGCCCGCTGGGCCACTACCGATAATAGCGACTTTCTTATTGGTAGCTGGCAGTCGAGGTGGCACGTATGGCGCGTCACCTTCTAAATCTAAATCGGCGGCATGGCGCTTTAGTTGGCGAATCGCCACGGGCTCGTCAACTAAGCCGCGGCGGCACTCAGTTTCGCAAAATGCAGGGCAAACACGGCCAATAGACAGTGGCAAAGGTAACGTCTGCTTAATGACTTTAACGGCTTCGCTGTGGTCACCTTGGGCAATATGATACAGGTAAGACTGTACGTCGACGCCAGCTGGGCAAGCCGTTTGGCAAGGCGCTTCGCAGTCGGCAAAGTGATTGGATAAAATGGTATGTAGCGCCGCTTTGCGCTGTTTACTTAGCGCCGCTGACTGGGTGATGACTTGAATGTTTTGCGCTGGAATATCGCTAATTAATGTTTCACAGGCGCGTACATTGGTAATGCTGTCATCATCACCGTGCAGTTCGACATGGCAGAGGTTGCAGTGTTGCTTGCTGTCATGGACTAAGGCGCTGGCTTTGCTCTTACACAGGTTTGGGATCGCTATATCTGCATTAAGCGCAACGTCTAACAGAGAGTCTTGTTGATTGGCAACTAAGGTCTTGCCATCAATTATTATTTGTTTCATCGCATTGGCCTTTAATTATAGGGTCGCAGCTTGATTGAATACGCTTAACTAGCATCAGAAAAACTAGGCGTAATATCAGCATTCATAGAGAACGGACTTGGCGAAATCATTATAAGTTTGAGTATACCTGTGGCCTTTTTTTACACTGCTAATGCCGTTTGATTTTGAATTGAAATTGCGGGATTGCTCACGGCTTGAGAGGGAAGTGTGCGTGCAAACTGCTATAGCTGGTCAGATGTGTGATTAGCTTCTCGGCTTTGATGGTTTTATGGTGTGGCGCGTCAAGCAAATAGTGATAACCCGGGCTTAACCGGTCACCTTTTTGACATAAAACACCACTAGTCACGCGATGGTAAAGCTACCCGTAAAGGCCTCAAAAGCTGCAATGGCTCGGGATAAGCCTATAGAAGTAAAGTCGCCGTAGCCTAGGGGGTAAAGATCACGACTGACTAGTCAGTACAGTTGAGCAGTAGCACTAAATTGGCGCTTGAATTCTGACGAAGGCTAAAGACGTGCTCTTAGTCGTCATCAACAATTAGGCTTTGGCCGACATTCTTAATAATAGATGTTAATCGTAGGCAAAGGTTAGCTTGAGCGCGAATATTGGTTAAAGATTGCTTTTTAACGCTTGAGTTAGCTTTGTTGAATAAAATTGCTGTTTTGTTCGCTTTTGCCGCTATGTTTCGAGCAAAGCATGGGTTAAAATAGCGGGTTTTCTATCTGTGAATAATTGAGCCGATAATCGATGGCGTTGTGACGTCATTGCTTAGTTAGCCAAAACTCATTTAAAAGTTGATTAAATCATGTTTGAAGTAAATCCAGTTAAATTCAAAATCAAGGAGCTCGCTGACCGTACCGACCTTCTTCGGGGGTATCTTTGACTACGATGCCAAGAGTGAGCGTCTAGAAGAAGTTAGCCGAGAGCTTGAAAGCTCAGAAGTTTGGAACGATCCAGAGAACGCCCAAGCCTTAGGCAAAGAGCGTGCAGCCCTTGAAGCGATAGTAAAAACTATCGACGATATGGACAGTGGCCTAGAAGATATCGAGGGTTTACTCGAGCTTGCCGTTGAAGAAGATGATGAAGACACCTTCAATGATGCCGCCGCTGAATTACAAGGTCTTGAGAAACGTTTAGAGGAACTAGAGTTCCGTCGTATGTTCTCGGGTCCACATGATGCGTCAGATTGTTATTTAGATATTCAATCAGGTTCAGGTGGTACAGAGGCTCAAGATTGGGCCAATATGGTACTGCGTATGTTTTTACGTTGGGGTGATGCCCATGATTACAAACCTGAATTGATTGAAGTGACGGGTGGAGATGTTGCCGGCATTAAAGGCGCAACCATCAAATTTACTGGTGAATATGCGTTTGGTTCGCTACGTACCGAAACCGGTGTACACCGTTTAGTGCGTAAGTCACCATTTGACTCGTCAGGTAAGCGTCACACCTCTTTCTGTTCGGTATTTGTTTACCCAGAAATTGATGATTCGATTGAGATTGATATCAATCCATCGGACTTAAGAATTGACACCTACCGTGCTTCTGGCGCGGGTGGTCAGCACGTCAACAAAACTGAGTCGGCGATTCGTATTACCCACGTACCGACCAACACAGTGGTGCAATGTCAGAATGACCGTTCACAGCATAAAAACCGTGATGCGGCCATGAAACAGTTAAAAGCAAAGCTGTATGAGCTGGAAATGCTTAAACAGAATGCTGATAAGCAAGCCGCCGAAGATGCCAAGTCAGATATTGGCTGGGGCAGCCAGATCCGTTCATACGTGCTCGATGATGCGCGTATTAAAGATCTACGTACCGGCGTTGAAAACCGAAATACCCAGAGCGTTTTAGATGGCGATCTGGACAAGTTTATTGAAGCTAGCCTGAAATCTGGCCTTTAACGAGAGAAGAAGATGACTGAACAAACCCAAGACGAGAACAAGTTAATTGCAGAGCGTCGTGCTAAATTAGAGCACATTCGTACCAACTGCCCTGCAAACGGTCACCCGAACAACTTCGATCGCAAGCACAAAGCGGCAGACATTCAAGCTGAATTTGGTCACAACACCAAAGAAGAGCTTGAAGGCATGGGCATTGAGCGTTCAATCGCTGGCCGTGTTATGGCTAAGCGTGGTCCTTTCTTGGTTATCCAAGATGTGAGCGGTCGTATCCAAGCTTATGCAGGTAAAGACGTTCAGAAAGATCTAAAAGAGAAGTTCCAAGGTCTAGATATCGGTGACATCATTGGTGTCACAGGTCAGCTACACCTGTCTGGAAAGGGCGACCTATACGTGAACATGGAGCAGTACCAGTTGCTAACTAAAGCACTGCGTCCACTGCCTGAAAAGTTCCATGGTCTAACTGACCAAGAAACGCGTTACCGTCAGCGTTATGTTGACTTGATCGTTAACGAAGAGTCTCGCGAAGCCTTTATCATGCGCTCTAAAGTGGTTTCGGCTATCCGTAACTTCATGGTGAAAAAAGAGTTCATGGAAGTTGAAACACCAATGATGCACAGCATCCCTGGTGGTGCTTCGGCGCGTCCATTTGCAACGCATCACAATGCGCTTGATATGGCGATGTACTTGCGTATCGCTCCAGAGCTATACCTTAAGCGTCTAGTGGTTGGTGGTTTTGAGCGTGTGTTCGAAATCAACCGTAACTTCCGTAACGAAGGTCTATCTCCACGTCATAACCCAGAATTCACTATGATGGAATTCTATATGGCGTACGCTGACTTTAACGATCTAATGGATCTGACTGAAGAGATGCTAAGCTCTATCGCGACTGAGCTATGTGGTTCGCCACAGCTTCCATACGGCGAGCACACGGTTGACTTTGGTGGCCCATATGCACGTTTGAGCATGTTGGATGCAATCAAGAAGTACAACCCAGACAACGCAACCATTCAGGCGATGACTTACGAAGAAGTTAAAGACGTTGAATTTATGCGTGACTTGGCTAAGAGCCTAGGCATGACGGTTGAGAAGTTCTGGACTTGTGGTCAGCTACTTGAAGAGATCTTCGGTGAAACGGCTGAAACTCAGTTGATGCAACCTACGTTCATCACTGGCTACCCAGCGGATATCTCTCCACTAGCACGTCGTAACGATGACAACCATTTCATCACCGACCGTTTCGAGTTCTTTATCGGCGGCCGTGAAGTGGCTAACGGTTTCTCTGAGCTTAACGATGCTGAAGATCAAGATCGTCGCTTCAAGGCGCAGGTTGATGCTAAAGATGCCGGTGATGACGAAGCAATGTTCTACGATGCTGATTATATTCGCGCACTTGAACACGGCTTACCGCCAACAGCGGGTCAAGGTATCGGTATTGACCGTCTTGTGATGCTATTTACTAACACGCACACGATTCGTGACGTGATCTTATTCCCAGCTATGCGCCCACAAGCGAACTAATAGCCGAGATATTGCAGAAAAGTCAGTGGCGTTTATGACGCTAACTGGCATTAGCAAAATTGAAAACCAGCTCTAGGGCTGGTTTTTTTATGGGCAAAATTCGAGATTAACTTGAGATGATGGTATTGAGAGAGAAGCGCTGCAGGTTATTATCGCTAACTGAATGTATATATTTAATGTGATTGCTATTAGGTAATAGCGCGGAATGGTCGCCTTATACATATTGTGATGCTGTAAATGATTCTGAGTGCTTGATTGTTGTAATCTGACTCTCTGGTTTACACCTAATGCGCTAGATGAGATCTCAGCGATAGGATTTGTTTGATGTAAATGTTAACTTGCTTATCTAAGTCTATGACAAGCCAATCTTTAGTATCGCTGAACTGCAGAGTTTAGCTGCCCTAATTATCAGGATGTATATCTATATTTTTGAAGTTTACAGCACGCATATTATGGCTGCTGTCGGCTTGTCTTTGTCATGAATTTTGTTTGGTAAAGTGTGTAAACGCTAGCATATAGCCATAGAAGAAGCGTCGATAATTAATGAGACGTTTTGCCCATTTAAAAAACTGATAGGAAATTGAGTTGATTAATATCCATATAACGCAAGCACAACGGGATGAATGGCAGCAATCTATCGATATGCTGGCACGAATAGCCCAGTGCAAGGCCGCGTTATTACAGATAGATCAAGCAGACCAATTTGTTGCTATTAGTTATGCCAATATGACAATGGATCAGCTTAATCAACTGCAAGTCAGTCTTGAGCAAGATCATTGCCAATCTGAGTTGGCGCTATTTACAAATCGACTTGATGATAGCGAGTCTTATGACGCTTCACAGCGGTGTTTATTTCCCGTTAATTGGCCTTCTGGGGCCTTGTTTGGCTATCTCTGCATCATTACATCGGCTGATAGTCGTCAGCAACATGTAACGATTGAGTCTGCAGAACACGCAGTCACTCATTCTGAAGCTCCCTTGGTAAATCAAGGCGATCTACGACGCTTACTCAAAGTGTGCGGCAACAGTATCGAACAAAGTTTGGGCCATGTTTACCGGCAATTTAAACGCAAACAGAATAAGGTTCGCAAGGTCAGTGAAAGAGCTAGTGATGTGAGCTTACAGGCATTTATTGATTGCATGAAAGAACACGTGTGGATGAAAGATGCATCTGGGCGTTATGTCATGGTGAATCAAAGTGTGGAGCTTGCCTGGAATCGTCCACGGGAGCAGATCCTTGATTATACCGATGAGCAATTATTTGAACCCCGGTTAGCCAAGCATTTTATGGCTAGCGATGTTGAATCTATCCGGAAAGGAAGAGAGGTCAGTGCTGGGGAATGTGAAGGCTTAGATATTGGTGATACCGAGTCTTGGCTAGAAACCACCAAGGTCCCAGTTATGGATGAGAATGGTGAGCTAACTAGCATCATTGGCATTTCACGTAATATCTCTTCTCATAAAGCCGCGCAAGAGCAGCTTGAGTTAGCCTCACGAGTGTTTGAAAACTCGGAAGAGGGCGTGATCATCACAGATGTTGATGGCACTATTGTCAACGCTCATGGCGCTTTTAAAAGTATTACCGGTTTTGAAAAAGAGCAACTGCTAGGGCAAAACCCTAGAGTGCTTAACTCTGGACGCCATGACAAAGCATTTTTTACTAGTATGTGGGATGACTTGCTGACTAAAGGTAAGTGGCATGGCGAGATTTGGAATCGGCGTAAAAACGGCGCAATCTTCCCACAGATGCTCAATATCAGTGCTGTGTATGATGAGGTGCATAAAACTCGCTTTTTTGTGGCGGTATTTCACGACATCTCGGCCCAGAAGCAAAATGAAGCTCAGCTTGCTGAAGTGGCATTTCATGATCCGCTGACAAAACTGCCTAACCGTATGGCGCTAACGGCACGCTTAGAGCAAGAGCTAAACTTGGCAAGCCATAATCAACATCGTCTCGGCGTGGTTTACATCGATGTGGATCTGTTTAAGCAGATAAACGAAAGCTACGGTCACCCAGTGGGTGACGAAGTGCTATTTGAACTGAGCCAGCGATTTAAGTCAGGATTAGACAACCTCAGCACCGCGGCAAGGCTTGGCAGTGATGAGTTTGCGGTTATTTTATCGAATATCGATAGCAGCGACATGTTGTTAGTCAGCGTGAATAAGCTCAGAAAAATGTTTGATAAGCCTTTTGCTTTGGGTGAGCATGGTCAAGCACGTTTAACGGCGAGTATGGGGGTGGCGATTTATCCTGAGGATGGTCAAGACTCAAGCACTCTACTGGTTAATGCTGAAGTCGCTATGCATCGTGCCAAACATGATGGTCGCAATAACTACGCTTTTTATACCGAGTCGTTGACTCAGGAGTCGGTGGCAAAGCTTAAGCTGCAAAATGCGCTGCATGATGCACTTGAACTTGATGCTTTTCATTTAGTTTTCCAACCTAAAATCAATTTAGATTCAGGCAAGGTCGTCGGCTTTGAAGCGTTACTGCGCTGGAACGATCCTGTGCTTGGCAATATCTCGCCAGCGATTTTTATTCCCTTGGCGGAAAAGATTGGTCTAATCCAAGATATCGGCCGCTGGGTACTGAAAGAAGCCTGTGAACAGGGTCAGCGCTGGCATCAACAAGGTGTTCATTTTGGTCGGATTGCGGTTAACGTAGCGGGGCAGCAGCTACAGCGTAGTAGCTTTATTGATGATGTTTCAGGAATGTTGAAACAAACAGGTTTACCCGCCACGAGCTTAGAGATAGAGGTGACAGAAAGCTGCATGATGTCAGATCCGTTAATGGTTAGCCAAGATCTGGCTAAACTTGGTGCGATGGGGGTTGAAGTATCAATCGATGACTTCGGTACTGGATATTCCTCACTGAGTTATCTTAAAAAATTACCTATTCATAAGCTTAAAATTGACCAATCCTTTGTTGCCGGTTTACCGTTTGATACCCACAATACAGCGATTGCCAAAGCCATTATTGCGATGGGCCATGCGCTTAATTTAAAGGTGGTGGCTGAAGGGGTTGAGACTCAAGCGCAAGCGGACTTTTTAAAAGAAAGCGATTGCGATGAAGCTCAAGGCTATTTTTACAGTCGTCCTAAATTAGCCGAAGAGTTAACGAGCTTTCTCAAGCACTAGCCTTATACGATTGCTATTAGACGCTAAGCCGTTTTACCGCGATGACATCACCTGGCTGCATGCTGTTGAGCTGAATATTACCAATCCGGACTCTCACCAGTCGTAGGGTTGGTAAACCGACCGCTGCGGTCATTTTTCTCACCTGTCTATTTTTTCCTTCAGCGATAGTGACAGCAAGCCAGCTCGTGGGGCCGTGGCGAGGATCGCGGATCTTTTTTCCCCTAGCAGGCAAGCTTGGCTCTGGAGTTAATCGCTCAACTTTACATGGTAAAGTCTGATATTTTCCGCCACTAATGCCAATCTCTACGCCTTGGCGAAGCTGCAAAAGTTGCTCCTGCGTTACTTCACCATCAAGCTGTACATAGTATTCCTTTTCAATGGTTTTACTACGAATAAGGTGGCTCTGCATGCCATCGGTTGTGAGCAGTAGTAAACCTTCAGAGTCATGATCCAGTCGGCCAATGGCCATGGTTTTATCAGGAAAGTCGTATAGCTCACCGAGTAGTGGCTTGCTCTTACGAGATTCAGGTACAAACTGGCTTAAGTATTTATAAGGTTTATAAATAATAAAGTGGCAGTGGGGTTGCTCTGTGGCTGTACCTGAGTCGGACATAGTTGAAACTCGAAATTTGTGGACAGGTTAGTATAACCTGAATTGCGCGTGATTAAGCTATTTAGCCGCTGGGAAGAGATAGCAATGATTAAATAATAGCTAATGACAGCGTTGTCATTTGAGGTTATAGTTATGTTACATAGTTAACTGCGAGTGCCGTTTTAGTCTCTTAGCACTAATGGTTTTAAGCCAAACTCAGCGCTTGCGGGCTGAACTTAGTTAACTGCATCGTTTCGGATTTCGCTTGGTTGACTACAGCTAACACATATTGGATTAAGTTTATGCAAATCGTAATATTAAAAGACAGTGCCTCGGTAGCTGAATACGGCGCCAACATTTTTATTAAGCAGCTGCAACAAAAGGCTGATTCGGTATTGGGTTTAGCAACAGGCTCAACGCCGGTGTCCTTGTATCAAGGTTTGATAGCAGCCAATAAAGCTAAGCAGATCTCCTTTAAAAATGTCACCACTTTCAATCTAGATGAATATCTCGGACTTGAGGGCACTCACCCGCAAAGTTATCGCTACTTTATGAATGAGCAGCTGTTCGACCATATCGATATTGATAAGTCGCAAACTTGTGTACCGCCAGGTGACGCGGCAAATCCAATTGAAGCCTGCCAGGGTTATGAGGCGCAAATTAAGGATGCTGGCGGCATTGATATTCAACTACTCGGTATTGGCCGTAACGGCCATATTGGCTTTAATGAGCCGTCATCAGGCTTGATGTCGCGTACACGAGTAAAAACCTTAACTAAAGCGACCATTGACGATAATGCGCGTTTCTTTGAAGCGGGCGAGTATCAACCGCACCTTTCAATCACCATGGGAATTGGCACTATATTAGATGCCAAGAAGGTGGTGTTATTGGCTACAGGCGAAAATAAAGCTGATGCAATTAAGGCGACAGTTGAAGGCGCATTGACTGCAGCCTGCCCAGCATCTGCGTTGCAATTGCACCAAGATGCGGTGTTAGTCATCGATGAAGCGGCAGCCTCTAAGCTATCAGATTGTGATTTTTACAAGCATATCGAAGCTGAAAACCAGAAGCTGATGGCAAAGCTGGGCTTATAGGTGCCTAGAAGCAGAACGTATAAATCGTATTGCATTTTGCAGACATCAAGATAGATAGAAAAGACAAGCTGAGCTTGTCTTTTTTTTGTCTTTTTTTGCCAGGTGTTTGCGTAGCTTTAGTTTTAGCCTTCCTCTATTAGCGAGTTGAGATCTAGGCCTGATTTGCCATTGCGTTAATAACGTATTAATAATAGGTTTATTGTTAATTCATCTCGTATGGCAGCAGTGTAAACAGGTCATGCTTCTCATCAAAAAGAGTCAATGATAATGCTGAAAAAACTGCTGATTTTGATATCTGTGCTTATAGTCGCGCCCTTTATTGTGGCTTTGTTTGTTAAGAACAATTATTCGGTGACGTCGCAAATCACCATAGAAAAACCGATAGCGGAGGTGTTTGATTACGTTAAATACCTTAAAAACCAAGATAACTTTAGTGTTTGGGCGCAGATGGATCCCGACATGCTGAAAACCTATCGTGGTACCGATGGCATGGTGGGCTTTGTGTCTACTTGGGCTAGTGAGCAAGAAGAGGTCGGTGTCGGTGAGCAAGAGATAATGCGGATAGATGACGGTAAACGTATCGACTACGAACTGAGATTTTATCAACCCTTTGAATCTACCGATTTAGCCTATATGCAGACTGAGGCGCTTTCAGCTAACGAAACATTAGTGACATGGGGCTTTGATGGGCACCTAGACTACCCAATGAACTTGATGTTTCTGTTTATGGATGTTGAAGGCATGATAGCTAAAGATTTAAATCAAGGTCTAGCGCAGTTAAAGTCTACACTAGAGGCTAAATAAATAAGTCACCGCTCAGGATCTGTGGGCTAGTGTGCCAGCATAGAACGCAAGCTCAATGACAACAATAAGCAGATGAAAGGAATGGATATGAGCCAAGCACATCACCCTCTTAACGACTTTATTGAATACCCCCAAACAGAGATGCTTAAGCGCGCTGAGCAAAACTATCAAGACGTGCAACGCCGTCACTCTATTCGCAAGTTCTCTGATAGAGCTGTACCGCAAGAGATCATTGAAAAGTGCATTCTCGCGGCAGGCACTGCGCCTAATGGCGCTAACCATCAGCCTTGGCATTTTGTCGCGATTAATAGGCCAGAGATCAAGGCGCAAATTCGCCATGAGGCCGAGGCGCTAGAACAAGCCTTCTATGCTGGCCGTGCCGGTGAAGAGTGGCTCGATGCGCTTAAGCCACTAGGCACTAATGCTGACAAACCTTACCTTGAACATGCCCCATGGCTGATTGCTATTTTTAGCCAAAAACGCAGTGAGGAGGAGGGCGAACAAAAAGCTAACTATTACGTGCATGAGTCAGTGGGCATTGCCACCGGATTTTTAATTCAGGCGCTGCATAACGCGGGACTTGGCACCTTAACGCATACGCCAAAACCCATGTCATTTTTAACTAAAGTCTGTGGCCGCGACAGCAACAATGAGCGCCCTTATATGTTGATTATTGCGGGTTATCCAAGTGATGATGCAACCGTGCCTGAACATGCCCTGCAGAAAAAGCCGCTAGCAGAGATCTGCACCATTTTATAATCAGAGTCGTTCATCGCTGTTGATAAGGCTGGGCTGGTTCATAAATAGATTATCCACTTGAGTAGAGTCATAATTGAGCGTAATGCTGATCGGTATAACAATTAAAGAGAGGCGAAATGGAAAAGCACAATATCTTTAAAAAACTGCCACAAGACTTAATTGAAGAGGCGTTTGAGCCGCTGGTGGAGCAAGGTGAGCTGCTCATTGAACGCATCATTTCTAAAGCACATATTACCCCTTTAGGAGAGTGGTACGATCAACATCGCAGTGAGTGGGTGATGGTGATGCAGGGCGCAGCTAGGCTGGAATTTATTGATGGTGAAGTGGTTGAGCTCAGTGTGGGAGAGCATCTTAATATTCCGGCCCATGTAAAACATCGCGTCGCCTGGACCAGTGAAGAGGTTGAGACTATTTGGTTAGCGGTTCACTATTAATTGCTACAGTGATAATTGCATTTGGCTAATTGTCACTGTGATCATCGCCCTTAGATAATAGCTACTGTGATCATCGCTACTCCGACCTATAGCGAATCGCTCAAAAATTGATTTTATATTAGCTAACGCCAAAGCTCGGCATTTTTGCTATAATCTTCGCCCAAAATATCTGTGTTAACCCTTATTTGAGTGATTTTTATGAGCAATGTTGGCATCTACAACCCTAGCGATAAGTCCGGCGACAAGCCTACTGGCGAGATGCATTCTCCATTAGAGATGCAAAATAATCGTCTAGAGCTGCTGGCTCCAGCTAAAAATGCCGATTATGGTATCGAAGCCATTCGCCATGGTGCTGACGCGGTATACATTGGTGGTCCAGCCTTTGGTGCACGTGCCACTGCGGGTAACAGTGTTGAAGACATTGCGCGTTTATGTACCTTTGCTCATCAATATCACGCCCAAGTGTTTGTCGCTATCAATACTATTTTGATGGACGACGAACTCGACGCGGCGCAAAAACTCATTTGGCAAGTGTACGAAGCGGGCGCCGATGCGCTTATCGTGCAAGATATGGGCATATTACAGCTCGACCTACCGCCAATTGCATTGCATGCCAGTACGCAAATGGATAACCGTAGCCCAGAAAAAGTCGCCTTTTTAGAGCAGGTGGGTTTCTCACAAGTGGTACTTGCTCGTGAGTTAGGTTTAAGCCAAATTCGTGATGTTGCCGCTAACACTAACATGCAGGTTGAGTTCTTTATTCATGGTGCATTATGTGTGGCTTACAGTGGTTTATGTAACTTAAGCCATTCATTCAGTAACCGCAGTGCTAACCGCGGTGAATGCTCACAAATGTGTCGTTTACCGGGCGAGCTTAAAACCCGTCAAGGTGAAGTGCTAGCGCAAAACGAGCACCTATTATCGCTTAAAGATAATAATCAAACAGACAATCTAGAAGCCCTGATTGATGCGGGCGTGCGCTCGTTTAAAATCGAGGGACGATTAAAAGATTTAAGCTACGTTAAAAACGTCACCGCTCATTATCGCCAAGAGCTAGACAAGATCATGGCGCGCCGTAGTGAATTTGTGGCGTCATCTCATGGGCGTTGTGAGCATAGCTTCACACCCGATCCTGAAAAAACGTTTAACCGTGGCCGCACCGATTACTTTGTTAATGAGCGTAGCCAAGGGGTGAGTGATTTCCGCTCACCTAAATATATTGGTGAAGAGGTAGCGACGGTTAAACGCATTGGCCATGACTTTATTGAAGTTAACTCGACAGAAACCTTTAATAACGGCGATGGCTTGTGTTTCTTCCCAAGTGATTACGCCGAAGCCAAGCAGTCAGATGACAAATTAAAGGGCCTACGAGTTAACCGCGCCGAAGGATTAACTTTGTTTGTGGCGCGTATGCCAAAAGAGCTGAAAGCAGGCATGACCATATACCGTAACCATAACCAAGCGTTTGAAGCTGTACTGGCTAAAGAGTCGGCTAAACGTATTATTGGGGTTGATTTGGTATTGGCCGACACCGCTGATGGGGTGTCGCTGACCATGACCGACATTTATGGTCATAGTGCCACCCAGTCATTAGCAATGGTGAAAACGGCAGCGACCGACATAGAAAAAGCCCAGCAAGGCTTGCGAAAGCAGCTTTCAAAGCTAGGCAGCACCGACTTTACCGCGCACAATATTTTGATTGAAACCGCCGAGACTTGGTTTATTCCAACCTCGATATTGAACGGATTACGCCGTGACACTGTGGCCGCTTTAGAGCTAACACGAGTAAATGATTACCAGCGCCCTAAAGCGTGGAAATATAATCAAGACGCCGTCTATCCGGTTAAGCATTTAAGCTATCTTGGCAACGTGGCAAATGAGCAAGCAAAAGCGTTTTATCAGCGCCATGGCGTGATTGAAATTCAAGACACCTATGAGAAAAATGGTATTAGTGAAGACGTGCCATTAATGGTGACTAAGCACTGCTTGCGCTTTAACTTCAATCTTTGTCCAAAAGAAGTACCAGGCATCAAAGCCGATCCTATGGTGCTCGAAATCGGTAAAGACGTACTTAAGCTAGTGTTTGACTGCCCGAAATGTGAAATGATGGTGGTAGGCGAGAACAGACAAGTTCGCTCACCAAATTAACTACCGAGCAAGAGCACCGATAGCGATTCAACTATTAAGGAAAATAGACGATGGGATTATTAGATTCACTAATGGGCAACGCATCAGAGGTTAACCTCGACGAGCTAACCCAAGAGTTAAGTCCAATTATGGCCGACGACGAGTCGCTAACCTTGGCCTATAAGGTTATCCGCGATATGTTCGTGTTTACCAATAAACGTCTTATCTTAATTGATAAGCAAGGCGTGACGGGTAAGAAGGTGAGTTATCACTCGGTGCCATATAAGTCGATAACCCATTTTGAAGTGGAAACTGCCGGCACGTTTGATATGGACGCCGAGTTAAAAATTTGGATCTCAGGCCAAAAAGATCCCTTGGTTAAAGAGCTAAAACGTGGCACCGACGTAGTCGGTATTCAAAAGACCATAGCAAATCTGTCTTTATAGCTCTTCTTGATAGGCAGCTTTATAAGGAACGCTCTGTAAAGCTTGAATTGAGGCGCATTCAGTAACGAGAAATCAGTTACGGCTGCGCCTTTATTGTTTAAGGTCATAGCAAGACCTCATTGAAGGCTTTTTGGATAAACACCGCTAAAGGCTCTTTATAATCTCCGCTCAAGGCTCTTTATAATCTCTGTTGAAAGCTAATACCATTCACTTCAAGAGATTACTCATAGATAACTCGATGATTTCGAAAGATAGCAATTGACCTCAAAGTACACGAAAACAATCCAGCAGAGCTTTTCTTTTCTTGGTGTCCTCTGTGTAGTGAGCGCTTCGTGGTTTATAGCTTTTAAAGCAAAGAACCCCGCTTATGCTGGGTTCTTCTTTTTATGTACGGTAGGGCACGGCTGTGCGGTGCGCTATTTTTGCTTGTGTTGACTGTTATTTACGCACTAAGCTACCTTAGGTTTTCGAGTATTGCACCTAGGTGCTCGAATAAGCTGAATGCATGAGTGGTACTCATGAGACAAAAGGAGTTTGTTATGTGGTCGGTGACTTTTCAAAATGAAAGAAGGCGCACAGCATCTTACAAGACTGAAAAAGGGGCATTAAAAGCGATTTGGAAGTGGTTAAAGCTCAATGATGGTCAAGCGATCTTAGTTAGCCCTGAGGGGGAGCCGCAGATCATCGATGATTGGGAGTCGCTGCCGTTTACTGAGTCAGAGCCAGATTTTTATAACTCTAGAAAATGGTTAATCATCCGCGCTAAAGCCTTTGAATTGTACGGTAACCGCTGCGCTTGCTGTGGCATAACGCCCTCGCAAGGTGCCATTATGCATGTCGATCATATTAAGCCACGCTCTCTTTATCCTGGGTTAGCGCTGGATATTGATAATTTGCAGGTCTTATGTGAAGCCTGCAATCAAGGTAAGTCTAATTTATCGGAGAAGAAGTGGCGCGCTTGACATCGCTTTTAAGCCGCAGATTTTATCGCTTTAGCCAGTGCCAGTAGGCCATTAGTGCGCGATGGACTTAGCTGACCTTGTAGTCCAAGCTGGCTAAAGTAGTTATCTGGGTCAAATGCGCAGATGTCACTGCTACTCTTGCCATTACAGGCTATTAGTAGCAGTGCGATTAATCCTTTTACGATACGGGCGTCGCTGTCAGCGATAAAGTAATGTTTACCCTCTATCTCACAGTGATATAGCCAAGCATTGCTTTCACAGCCGCGCACTTGAGCACCCTCTACCCGAAAGTGCTCATCGAGTTTAGGTAGGCTTTTACCGAGCAACATGATCTGACGATAGCGCTCTTGCCAGTTACCGGCTTGTTCAAATAGCTTTAGTGTCGTTTGAGCATCACTTTCAAGTGTTAATGCTAAAAACTCTGCTTGGGTGGGCTTTACTTGCTGACTCATACTCGACCTAATTTGAATGATTAATATAACAATAAATAAAACTGTGTTGGGTTTTGCTTTCCGTCTTAGCCTTTTCTTGCACCTAGAACCTAGAACCTTCTTATTCGCAGAATCTAGAGCGCTCGTATACTCGCTGCGAGGACGCTTCGCGGCTAGAGCGGACTTCGTCCTGCTATACAGTCAAAAGATGGCATTGTGTATTAAATGTAGGTTGGGCTTTAGCCCATCAAAGATGACGGCATAAATGCCGACCTACTTTAGAAGAAGGTCCTTGGTTCTAGGGCGTTCGCCTTCTATTAAGCAAAACAACACCAGTAACCTTTCTTACACTCTTCTGCTTTTGCCTTTCCGGCTCTGCTCGTACCGTCTTGGCCTTTCCTAGAACCTGCTTTTCCTAGGACCTAGAACCTTTTTTTAAATCAACATCTCTTTTACTGATTTCATGGCATTAATAAAGTTATCGATATCGGCCTTATTAGTATAAACCCCGATAGAGGCGCGGCAGCAGCCTTTTAAGCCTAAACTTTGCATCAAAGGCATAGCGCAGTGGTGACCACAACGCACCGCTATACCTTGCTGGTCGAGTAAAATCCCTACATCTTGATGATGCTCATCCGCCAAGTTAAATGCCACTGCGCCAATATTGTCTTTATGGGCGCCGTAAAGTATCACCTCACCTAGAGCTGATAATTCATCTTGCAGGTAGTTTAATAAAGCGAGCTCGGCAGCGTGGATTTGCTCGCTGGGTAATGCATTGATAAAGTCTATCGCTGCACCTAATCCTATCACTTCGGCAATTGGTGGGGTGCCCGCTTCAAGGCGATTTGGCAATCGATTAAACTCGGTACCGCTAAAGCTGACGCTTTTTATCATCTCGCCGCCAGTCATTAATGGGCTTAAGCTGTCTAGAATGTCGAAACGGCCGTACAGCACACCTACGCCCGTAGGGCCATACATTTTATGGCCCGAGAACACATAAAAATCACAATCTATGCTTTGTACATCGACGCTCATATGGGCGATAGCCTGAGCGCCATCGACCAAGGTGAGGGCGCCCGCTTGTTTGGCTTTTGCCACTAACTCATTAACTGGGTTTAGCGTACCTAGGGCGTTAGACACATGACAGAGCGCCACAATAGCAGGCTTTTCTGTCAACAAAGCCGCGAAAGCATCAATGTCTAAACGGCACTCTTGCGTGAGCGGAATAGGCTTGATGATCGCGCCGGTACGTTTGGCCAGTTCTTGCCAAGGGACAATATTGGCGTGATGGGCGGCGCTATCAATTAAAATTAGGCTGCCAGCTTTGATTTGGCTGGTTAAGCCATTGGCGACGATATTGATTGATTCTGTAGTGCCGTGGGTAAAGATAATCTCTTCAGCTTGCTTGGCATTAATGAATAGCTTTAGTTTTTCGCGCACCGCTTCATATTGGCTGGTGGCGCGGGCCGACAACTGATGAGCCGCGCGGTGCACGTTGGCATTATCAAATTGATAATAGCGATTCATGGCGTCAATCACTGACTGCGGTTTCTGGCTGGTGGCCGCGGTGTCTAAATAACACAGTGGGTAGCCATCATTAGACTGAGCAAGAGTTGGAAATTGTGACCGCAGCGTTGAGAGATCCATTAATCCGATCCGAGGTTATCGATAAAATAAAAAGGCGCTTAGATCTTGTAAGATCTAAGCGCCTAAAGCAAGGTTAGACTGCTAAAACAGCCTGTTTTTATGGGCAAGGCAGACGATAAATTAAGGCTAGCTCGTCTAAACGCTGTATCAGCTCAGGTGAAATCGTGCAGTTTACACTGTCTATATTCTGCTTGAGTTGCTCAAGGTTAGTCGCGCCAATAATATTTGAAGCAACAAATTTTCTTGAATTAACAAAGGCTAGCGCCATTTGTGCTGGGTTCATATTAAATTCACGCGCCAGTTCAACATAGGCTTTAGTGGCCTCAAGTGCTAGCTCAGTACCGTTGTAACGTGCAAAACGCTTAAATAGCGTCATTCTCGCACCTTCTGGCCATTGGTTATCAAGGTACTTACCCGATAGTGCGCCAAAAGCCAGCGGCGAGTAAGCCAGTAATGGCACTTCTTCGCGGTGGCTAATTTCAGCCATCCCCACTTCATAGCTGCGATTGAGCAAATTATAGGGGTTTTGCACCGAGACTATTTTCGGTAAGTCATGTTTCTCGGCTAAGCGTAGATACTCCATAAAGCCCCAAGGCGTTTCATTGGAGATCCCGATATAGCGGATCTTTCCTGCATTGATAAGATCCGATAGCGCTTCTAAAGTATCGATAATCGGTGTCAGTTTCTCGTGTTCATCTTGCTGGTTATAGCTAAGCTCACCGAAAAAGTTACTGTTTCTGTCTGGCCAGTGGATCTGATACAGATCTATGGTATCGATTTGTAAACGCTCAAGGGATGCATCAACCGCGGCATGAATATTACGCCAGTCGAGCGCCATATTGGGGCGGATATAATCACTCTTGCCGCCGGGAGCGGCAACTTTAGTCGCAATGACTAAGTTTTCGCGATTACCTCTTTGCTTAAGATAGTTACCGAGAATACGCTCTGTTTCACCTTGAGTTACAGCCTCTGGCGGTACTGGGTACATCTCTGCCGTATCGATGAAGTTAATGCCTTCACCTATGGCGTAGTCTAATTGTTCGAATGCTTGAGCTTGAGTATTTTGAGCTCCCCAAGTCATGGTACCTAAACAGATTTGACTAACATGTAAACTTGAATGCGAAAGACGTCTATATTCCATAAAAACTCACTTATGTGTGAATACTTCTTACTTTGAGGCTAGCAAGCTTTAGCGATAAAAACCATTAACTTATGTTTGCAAAACCGCATATTTTAATCGGTTCGATTATTCCGCCGTCAGTGGCAGTATCATGGCTATCTCACAGGCGTCATGGCCCGTGTTGCCCATAGGTGCATCTAAATGGCTAAAGCCTAGCGATTCGTACAGTTTAATTGCTTCAATAAGATTGGCTGTGGTTTCTAAGTAACAGCTGGCATAACCTTGATCGTTCGCAAATGCTATCGCTTGCAGTGCAAGCCGCCTCGCAAAACCTATGCCGCGCAGTTCAGTGGTAAAATACATCTTCTGTAGCTCGCAGGTGCCTGCGTGTCCTGCCAATGGGGCAATACCTGCCCCGCCCAGAACCTTACCTTCTAGCTCTATCACCCAGTAATGGGCATTATCAGCCTTATAGACTTCGCTTAAACAGTCTAGTGTCTTATCTGCTACGCCATAGCCTTTATCTGCGGTTAGGCCATATTCGGCTGAGACTTGGCGGATCACCTGGGCTATCTGTGCATTATCTTCTGGCGTGATGCTTCTAAGGCTATAGCCTAGCTGAGATTTAGACTGTATTACCGCGTTATTATAACGCCTTAGCGACAGCTCTAATTCTGAAATATGCTCTTTTGGCAGCTGCGCCAAAATCTCGCTGAACCTCTGGTTTTGCTGCTGGTTTAACTTAACTAACTGCTTTTTACCCTTGGGAGTAATTTGCACCACTAAACTGCGGTTATCTCGTGGATTTGATTGCGACCTGGCGAAACCTTTATCGACTAAGTGGCTAACGGCTCGACTGGCATTGGATTTATCGATATTAACAAGGTCAGCCAGTTGTTTAATGGAGTAGCTATTTTCGCCTAATTCAATCAAGGTGTGCGCTTGAACGGGTGAAAGAGGTTGAGCACCACAAGCGGCATCCAACAAACCAAGCTGACGGATAAGTTGCCTAGACAGGCGACGTAGCTGGGAAGCGACACAAGGAGTTGTAGGTATTGCTTGATTCATCGAACAGGTCTTATTTAGTTGCGATTAACACCTAACTTACGAGGACTACTTTTCAAAATCAAGTATCTTAAGATAAAAATAATAAAGCGATGACTAATTAATGTACAGATGCGGGTGTAGCATAGGCGCCATAGCAAGAATAATCGCTTGGGTATAGTTGCCTTGGCGCGTTGCGTGGCCCTCAGTTAGCAAGGCTATGGCACCCCCTTTTTGTTTAATATTAACGGTATTGAATATGTTGTCCATAACATGACCCAATTCTTGGCCTTGGGTTAAGGCTTGATAAACCGGCATGGGGAGGGGCAGCTGTGCACCGCGGCCAACACTGACTTGTGCCTTATGCGCGATGGCGATATAGGCAAAGGTTGCTGGGCCATGATCAAATAGGTCAACGCCGCCTTCCATCGCGATATAGTAGTCAGCTTGATAGTGATCTTGGCAATATTTGACTCGATTGATTGCGCCTAATCTTGTTTCTGCTTCAGTCATCGGCTGATCAGCCACTAACGACGGCGCATCAACTCCCTGACACTCAATCTGGCTATTTGGAAACAGTGTTGATAGCGCCGCTTGAGCTGCACCCACTTTAACGGGGTTCTTTGAACCGACGATGATGCTTATATTGTCTTTCATTTTGGTTATCTTTTCTCGAGTAGGGAACGCTTTTGTCACAGCAGTTTATTGTATTTTATCTGTATTTTCACCATTAAATAATTGGCCTGAAAAGGGATTAATTGTCTGGATTTAACGTTGGTTAACTAATGTTCAATATAAATTAACAAAATTTATCATTAGATTAGCTAATGAGAGGGTGAATATTGCCTATTAAAGCTGTGACACGCTTCAAAAACCGACATTGAGTTGATGGCCAGTGTCGGTAAATTGGTATTTTTGCGATCTATGTCCGTTCAGAAGTTTTCAAGATTAGAGGCTATACATGAGTATTTCATGATTTACGTAACCTTAATGTTAAGTTAAGGTTCGGTTGCGTTACGGCAGTAAAGAACAAATGAAAACTTATTACATCAAATAAGCGATCTAGCTCTCAATTTGATTACGATTTGAAAATCAATTACAGAATGTGAACCCAGATCAATATTTAGCATATGCATTAGGATATTCTTAACCGCGAAATTACTCCTGAGATAAGAATTAAACGGTGCCTCAGCACCTTTAAGGTAACAAGAATGCAAAAAGACGCGATCTGTACAGAAGAAGTGGTACAAAATGATACGGCAACGACTAAGTCAATGCCTTGGACACGTCAAGATACGACTTGGATGTTGAGTTTGTTTGGCACAGCTGTTGGTGCCGGAATTTTATTCTTACCAATTAACGCAGGTATGGGCGGTTTTTGGCCATTAATGATGATGATTGCTATCATCGGTCCAATGACTTACCTCGCTCACCGTGGCTTGTCGCGTTTTGTTTGCTCATCAAGCAAGCCAGGCAGTGACATTACCGACGTAGTGGAAGAGCATTTTGGTGTGGGTGCGGGCAAGGCAATTACTTTGCTGTATTTCTTTGCTATCTACCCAATCGTTTTAATCTACGGCGTGGGTATTACCAACACTGTTGATAGCTTTATTGTAAACCAGTTAGGCATGGCATCGCCACCACGCTTCATTCTGTCAGGCGTGCTTATTCTTGGCATGATGTCAGTGATGGTTGCTGGCGAGAAGATGATGCTTAAAGTGACTCAGCTATTGGTATACCCATTAGTTGCGATTTTAGCATTCATGTCTGTGTATCTTATTCCTGATTGGAAAACAGACGCACTACAAGTTGTGCCAAGCACTGTAGACTTTTTAGGTACGGTTTGGTTGACCATCCCAGTACTTATTTTTGCCTTTAACCACTCTCCAGCGATCTCACAGTTCTCTGTGTCATTGAAGCGTGAACATGGTAAAAATGCAGCACGTAAAGCAGACGTAATCTTACGTAACACCACATTTATGTTGGTTGGTTTCGTGATGATGTTTGTAGTTTCATGTGTATTAGCACTATCGCCAGCACAGCTTGCTGAAGCTAAGTCACTGAACTTGCCAATTCTTTCTTACTTGGCAAACGTGCATGAAAGTGGATTTGTAAGCTACTTTGGTCCATTCATTGCTTTCGTTGCGATTATCTCTTCTTTCTTCGGTCACTATATGGGTGCGACTGAAGGCATGAAAGGTATCATTACTAAGCAACTACGCACGAGTGGAAAAGAAGTTTCTGATTCTAAACTAAACAAGTTTATTTTAGGTTTCATGTTCTTCACTATCTGGGGCGTGGCAATTATCAACCCAAGCATTTTGGGTATGATTGAAGCGCTAGGCGGTCCAATCATCGCTGCGATTCTTTACCTAATGCCAATGTATGCGATTCACAAAGTGCCAGCGCTAGCTGCATACCGTGGTCGTTTCAGCAACATCTTTGTTGTGATTGCAGGTCTACTTGCAATGACTGCAATTCTGTTTGGTATGATGTAAAAAGATAACGCTAAAAGCTGGGTTGTTTCTTTATGCGATAGCATTTTGAGATAGCCTGGCTTTTTAATGTTTAAGCGCTTATTTGAGCGTTAGTCGTTAAGTTTTATTATTCCATTATTGTTTTACTAGGCCTGGAGTTCTCCTGGCTTTCCTCTTTTTTCGAGGTGTTTTTATGTTTAGCGCATTTGATATTTTTAAGATAGGTGTGGGCCCATCGAGCTCTCACACTGTCGGGCCGATGAAGGCCGCCAAAGAGTTTATCGATGATGTACGTCAAACCGGTCAGTTTGAACAAGTGACACGTTTGAGCGTAGAGATTTTTGGTTCTTTGTCGTTAACCGGTAAAGGGCACCATACCGATATCGCAATTATTGTGGGCTTAGGTGGTAACTCACCGCACGATGTAGATATTGACGGGATCCCAGGCTTTATTGCTGACGTCGAAACAACGCAGAAGCTACCAATGGGCAGCGAAAAGCAGTTAGTAGACTTTGGTCACGATGCGGTTATCTTCCATAGCCACGCATTACCATTGCATGAAAACGGCATGATGCTGCACGCATACAATGGCGACGACGTAGTATTAAGCAAAACTTACTATTCAGTGGGTGGCGGCTTTATTGTTGAAGAATCACAATTTGGCAAAGAAGTTGAAAACCCAGTTGAAGTGCCATACCCGTTTAACTTTGCAGAGGAGCTACTCGCGACCTGTAAAGAGACCGGGCTAAGCATCAGCACTATCATGCTCAAGAATGAATTGTGTTTCAACAGTGAAGAAGCGATTTACGATGGCTTTGGCGCAGTATGGGCAACCATGCATCAAGCCATTGAAAAAGGCTGTCAAACTGAAGGCGTACTTGCCGGTCCGCTACGAGTCGCTCGTCGCGCTCCAGCACTTTACCGCCAGTTACAAACGGGTGAGCGTCTATCTAGCGACCCAATGGAAATCGTTGATTGGATCAACGTATTTGCAATGGCAGTGAGTGAAGAAAACGCAGCCGGTGGCCGCGTAGTGACATCACCAACAAACGGCGCTGCAGGTATTATCCCTGCGGTATTGGCTTACTATGACAAGTTCATCAAGCCTGTTGGCAAGCAAGAGTACACTCGCTTCTTCCTAGCAGCAGCTGCAGTAGGCTCACTATATAAGCGTAATGCTTCTATCTCTGGCGCCGAAGTGGGTTGTCAGGGCGAAGTGGGCGTGGCGTGTTCTATGGCTGCAGCGGGTCTTGCTGAAATCATGGGCGCTAATGCTGAGCAAGTTTGTATGGCAGCTGAAATTGGCATGGAGCATAACTTAGGTTTGACCTGTGACCCGGTTGCTGGCCAAGTACAAGTACCCTGTATCGAGCGTAACGCTATCGCTGCTGTTAAGGCGATTAACTCTACTCGTATGGCAATGCGCCGTAACTGCGCACCAAAGGTGAGCTTAGATAAAGTTATCGCGACTATGTATGAGACGGGCAAAGATATGCACGTTAAGTACCGTGAAACGAGCCAAGGCGGATTGGCAATCAAAGTAACCAGCATTTGTGGTTAATTTGAATTAGGGCCTGTTTATTAGGCTCTAAAATCGCTCTAAGATAGAAAAGGCCATCAGTTGATGGCCTTTTTAATTTTATGCATTTGCAGTTTTAATCTGTTTATTATTTTTCTTCGTACATCAAATAGTAACTTTGCTCCATGCCTAAGGCGCTATAGGTACGCTGAGCATTGGTGTTCTCTTTCTCTACATACAATCTAAAGCTAGCTGCGCCATCATTTTGTGCGGCGATATCTTTAACGGCTTGATAGAGCTTGCCATAGATCCCTTGGCGGCGGTTTTCAGGGCGAATATACACGCTCTGGATCCAGTAATAGTCTTTAGCACGCCAGTCACTCCACTCAAATGTCACCATCAGTGAGCCGGCAATGTCACCGTCAATCTCTGCGACAAGGTAGAAACCTTTTTCGGCTGATGTCAGTAGAGTATTAACCCCTTTGGTTAGCACTTGCGCATCTAAGTTTAAACCTTCTGTTTCTTCAGCCATAGCTTGGTTAAAGTTAACTAGCGCTTGTAAATCTGCCATCTGGCCTTTACGAATGATCATCTATTGGGCTCCTTTTTTCGCTCACTTTAACATGAACCTTAAGTCACTCAGATATTTATTTAACTATCGTTATTCGACTAAAGTCTAATCATTGTCATTCGACTAAAGTCTAACTCTGCTAGACTTTTTCTATGGTCCTCATTTCAGTGGAGTCGCGATGAAAAAGGCGCAATTAAGAGTTTCAAGCTCAAGGGTCATTGTAGATGCTGCAACATCTGCTAAATATAAAAACCAGCCTCAGGCTGTGGTTAGAACACAAGAGATCAGGCATGCATGGCACTTTGCACTGACGTTGCTGACGCTGGGACTGTGGGGGCTTGTTTGGTGGTGGTTGATTTTACGTGCAGAAGGCAAAGCGATTTTTTCCGGCTTTGATGACGCCTATTGGAGCTATCTTATCGAGCGCGAACAACCTCCTGCAGCACTTTATAAAATGCGCTTCTCCAAAAATAATAAAAACTCAAAATTTGATGCCTAAAATTATGAATTCTTCAGTGCACTAGCTGTTTTTGTTATGGTTAATCCATGGAATGTATCAGCGTGATACAGATCATCTCTCGCTTCTAAAGCATATGCTAAACTGCCGCGTTATTTTTTGAGCTAGTCAAGCACTGGTAGTCCTCCCTTCAAACATTTCAAGGTTTAAATATGTCGAGTCAACAAGCTTCACTTTTTAAAAAAGTGTGGTCGAGCTGGATGTCTGTGCCCCTATGGCTACAGATAATGATTGGTATGCTGTTAGGTATTTTAACGGGCATAAGCTTAGGTGAGCAGGCGACCAACTTGAAACCAATTGGAACGCTATTTGTTAACACAATTAAGATGTTGATTGTGCCATTAGTATTCTGTTCTTTAATTGTCGGCGTGACCTCTATGCAAGATACTGCAAAGATGGGCCGCATTGGTTTCAAGTCGTTCGCTTTCTACTTAGGCACAACCTCTATCGCAATCACAGTTGGCTTAGCCGTAGGTCACTTTATGCAGCCCGGTGTTGGCTTAGATATGGTGGCACACGAATCGACAGAGGTGATTAAACAAGCGCCATCAATCATGCAAACCTTGATTGATATCGTGCCTACAAACCCGATAGCAGCACTAGCAAGTGGTCAAATTTTACAAGTTATCGTATTCGCTGTAGCTCTTGGTGTTGCTTTGGTACTCATTGGTGAGCATGGCAAACCTGCCATCAAGGTGTTCGAAAGTTTAGCCGAAGCCATGTATAAGCTGACTGATATGGTGATGAAGTTAGCACCATACGGTGTATTTGGTTTGATGGCTTGGGTAGCTGGCGAGTATGGCGTCGATATGTTGATGCCGTTAATCAAGGTGATTATTGCCGTTTACATTGGCTGTTTCTTGCATGTTGTGGGCTTCTACAGTTTTGTTTTAATCGTGTTTGCTAAGCTTAATCCGATTCAGTTTTTTAAAGGTATTAGCAACGCGATTGCCGTGGCGTTCACGACATCAAGCTCGGCGGGTACACTGCCGGCAAGTATGAAATGTGCCAGTGAATACTTAGGCGTTAATAAGAAAATCTCAAGCTTTGTATTACCACTAGGCACCACCATCAACATGGACGGTACCGCGCTTTATCAAGGTGTAACAGCGCTGTTTGTGGCACAAGCTTTTGGTATCGATCTGACGTGGGTTGACTATATCACCATCATCTTGACTGCAACGCTTGCCTCTATCGGTACCGCGGGTGTGCCAGGTGCGGGTCTAGTGATGTTGACGCTAGTGTTAACCACTGTGGGTTTACCGCTTGAAGGTGTTGCTTTAATTGCGGGTATCGACCGTATCTTAGATATGGCGCGTACCGTAGTGAACGTATCGGGTGACTTAGTGGCCACCACTGTGATTGCTAAGTCAGAAGGTGAGATTGATGTTGAGCATTACAACGCCAATGCTGAAGACAGTGCTGAAATGGCCGAAAAGTTAAAGTCTTAAACGCTGTTTCCACTTAAGCTAGCCCCCATAAAAAAACCGCCAAAAATGGCGGTTTTTTTTATGGTTAAATGAGCCTATTTATCAGGCTCATTTATCACCAGAAAGCTACTTTTTACTCAGCACTAAAACGGTGTTGTCTTCAGCATCTTTTAGTACAAGTTTGCCTTTTTTCATTTCTGCTTGAGTGACATTTGGCATCGCTTGCATCACGCGCTGTTCTTGCGCCATTAAAGCATCAACACAGGCTTTCATTGTGCTGCCAGCAGGCTGTAGCTGCAGAGATTGACCTGTTAGCACATAGCCGCCGAAAAAGTTATTACAGCTATTATTGCCGGTTAGATTACCTTCGGCTGCAAAAGTCAGTTCCGCAGGGCTGTAATCGATGACGGGCTGGCCTTGTGCTGATTCAATGTGCCATGTACCTTCGATGGCTAAGTCTTCTACTTGAGCTTGAGGGCTAGACTGGCAAGCGGCTAAACCGAATAGCAAACTTGCTACGATAATCGATTGTTTTATCATGTTCTGGATCCAAAGTAGTTAATATCGATATATTGTGAATATATTAGTCTAAAATCAATATAAAAAGGCGGCTTGTAGTGCAAAAAAATGTAATTAAAATCCTAAAAATATTACATTGGATAGGGTTTAGCATGTTGTTATGTGCCCTTGGTATCTATTTTTTGTCTGATATATCACAGCAAGTTAGTGGCATGGTGATTGTTGCGACTTTAGCCGGGCTTGGTATGGTGATGATGTCGCCGTTTCCAATCGCACTATTTTTAGAGTGGGCACAAAAGCAAAATCAACAATAGCGGTTTAACTTTGAACCTAGAACCTAGAACCTAGAACGCTCGAAACTCGCTGCGAGGACGCTTCGCGGCTAGAGCGGACTTCGTCCTGCTATATCCTCAACAGACGGCATTGTGTTTGTTAATCTAGCTTGGGCTTTAGCCCATCACAGATGACGGCATAAATGCCGTTCTACACAAGCGTCTATGTGGTCTTTCCGGCTCTTTTCCGTCTTTGCCTTTCAGCTTTTACCGTCTTAGGATTTTCTAGGACCTAGGACCTAGGACCTAGGACCTAGGACCTAGGACCTAGAACCTAGAACCTAGGATCTTCTATTAACCCTGCTTTCCTTACATCCAGCACCTTCTGTTAACCCCTATTTTTTTCAAGATCCGCAGTCGCTTGTTCTTGCATAGGGATCAAGGTTAACTGACTATCTGGCGTAAAAAAGCATTTACCGGCGACAAGGTTAATTTCCGGAGCTTCTCTATTGAGTCGCTTACGTAATCGTGCAATTAAGCTATCAAGATTGGACTCGTTATCAACAAAGGCAAGAATAACAAATTGCTGATCTTGAATACGCGCTGAAATATCGGCTTCACGCATGCTTTCTGAAATCACCCGCGCCATAATGCGAATATGCTGCGAATCGCTATATTTGTATTGATATTGAGGCGAGGGACTCCCTTCTAAAATAATAATGCCGGCATGGGAACCGAAGCGGCGACTTAAGCTTAACTGCCTTGGTGCCATTAAATTAAAACCATAAGGGTTAAGCATGCAGGTAAACTCATCCTGCACCGACATTCTCTGTAGTTGCTCCATCATGTACATCTGCTTCAATTCACCTTGGATCAGTGCCTTTACGGTTTCGCAGATTGTGGCAGAGGTCGCACTAATTTGCTCCTTGGCGGGGTCGCAAATCACCAAGCAGCCAAATAGCCTACCGTCAGGCCAATTGAGCTTGATAGCGAGCAATGTGTTGAAACCAGCAAAGCGACCACCCACTTCCGCGGGGGGGAATGGAGCTAATCCATAGCTGACAGTTTCGCAAATAGCATCAATAAGCCCTTCTCTTTCAAGCATATCCCCAGCGGTAAAGGCATTATCAGCTTGGGTACTACAGCAGGTTATTTGGCCTTTACTACCGTTAGACTGAAGAATAACGGTAGCTTTAGATTGATAAAGGTCATCAATTAAGTCCACTTGTTGTTGCCATCTCGACAAGCTAATAGCAGGGTGGTCTAGTTCTCTAATCCAAAGATTATGATTGATTTTTTGGGCTAACATGAGTGAGCTCGCTTATGTTATTAGGGCCAATATAGGCTTTATCAAGCTAAATTGTTGAATAACTATACGAGTTTTTATTGGTTGTTTAAATGTTAAATATGTAAAAGCTTGATCTGTGCTCGCCTAAATAACACTCATCGGGTCACTTTGTTTAAGGATTTATATTTTTATGTACTTCCTTAAAAAATAACAAGAGTTTGAAGCCTAACGACCCTCACGATTATTCAGTTATAATTGCAAGCTAAGTAGTGTTTTTACTCCAACAGAATTCAGATTGAGTGTAGAAGACAAAGATGAATATAAGACGAGCAACATCCGCCGATATCGCAACCTTAGTTGCGCTGGAGCAAACACACTTACAGGACGAGCTTGTTGTCGATAAGCGTGATAATTCACTTGAGGGTCAATCGTTCACTCAGGCCGATTTAACGACATTAGTGAATCAGCATTGGGTGGTTGTGGCAGAAGTTGAAGGCGCAATAGTCGGCTATGTTATTGCTGGTCGATGGTCTTTCTTCAAGCAATGGCCTATCTATCGTAATTTGCTAAATCGTTTACCTCGCCTTGATTATGAACGCGCAAAACTCACCGAGAAAAACTGCTGTCAATATGGGCCAATATGGATTGATAGTCGTCATCGCGGCCAGGGGATTTTCGAAGCGTTAGTGGCGTTTATTAAAAAACGGGTCGCTAATGAACTGCCTTATATGCTGACCTTTATTGCCGAAGACAACGCAGGCTCGTTTGCCGCACATACTCGCAAAGGCGGTATGCAAGTTGTCGATTATATTAGTTATGATGGCCGTGATTATTACTTGCTTGTATTGCCAACCAGCGAAAGCTTTTTTTAAGGATTTTTATGTTATCTGAATCAGTAGCAGCCATTTTCTCTCCGTATCTAACATTAAACTTATCTGGGTTTGATAACCTTAAATTGGTGGTTGCAGTATTAACGGCTCAAGGCGAAGAATGTCATGGCTTGCAAGCTGAAGTGACCTTTGAAGATAAACCACAAACGGCTTATCTAGTGCGTTGGCACACGCATTTTATCTTTTGTGGCCGCACAAATTCTTACGGCAACGTGATTGATGAAGTGGCTAGTTTAGAAGACATTAATCCAGAGTCGATTCAGGTGTTGCAACCGCCAGTGCTGTCTATGCAACAGCTGGAGTTTATGTGCATGGAGAATGCACATTTTGACCATTGTTGATAGAGAGTGTCAGCCTCTTGTTCACACTCTATAAAGCGGGGCAACGGCTTCCTCTGTTTACGCTCTTTTTATAAATAGTTTCCAATCCATTTCGATAATCGCCATAGATAACAGCTGTTTTTTATGGCGATTGGAGTTTGCTCAACGGAATGGTTATTCGGCATAGAAGAGTCGCCAACTTTCTTTTGTACAGTTTCAGACATTGTAGCGGCTAACATGCTGAGTCTCAGTTATGTTTGAACAAGAGTGACACCTGAGGTAGAAAAAGGTATTTTTACGCCCCTGTACGCGGTTTAGTATCAATGCTGGCATCATAGAGTGGCTAGTCTAAGATCATAGAAGCAGCGCTGGTTTATCTTTAAATTTTTTTCGAAGCTTGCATGCTTCGCCTGGAAAACAACATATGAGTAGTACATCGACACATAAACCTCGGCCTATGGTTGACCTGTTAGTGAGCATCGCTATCCCCGCTTTTATTCTAATGAAGCTAAGTGGTGATGATCAGCTAGGGGCGAGTGGTGGATTAATGTTGGCGTTAAGCTTTCCGCTAGGGTGGGGCATATTTGAGCTAATAAAGTATAAGAAGTTTAATTTTATTGCCTTGCTTGGCTTAGCTAATGTGATGTTAACCGGTGGCATTGGTTTACTGGAGCTTGACCTTAAGTGGTTGGCAATCAAAGAGGCCGCGATTCCAGCCGCGATCGGAATTGCTGTTCTTGTTTCGACCTTTACCTCTAAGCCACTAATTAAAGCCATTGTATTTAATCCAGCGGTGATGGACGTTGATAAAATCATCGAGCGACTACGTCAGAATAATTGTATGGCCGCATTTGAGCAGAGACTACTTACGGCCACCTATTTGGTCGCAGGCTCGTTTGCGTTCTCCGCCATCATGAATTACGTGCTGGCTAAATGGATAGTCACTAGCCCAATGGGGACTCCTGAGTTTAATGCACAGTTAGGAGAGTTGACCTTATACAGTTACCTGATGATAGCCATGCCGTCTATGGTGATGATGATGGGCATTTTTTATTATTTGTGGCGCACTATTCATGATTTAACTGGGCTTAAACTGGAAGAGGTTTTGGCCAATCAGTAATGGTTGTCAGGTTGCGGCTGACTTTACGCTTTACAGCGGGAAGCAATCAAACTTCGTTTGACCTTTGAGTTAGACTGCGTCTAACAATTAACGTCGTGACTTTGTCACTTATCAGGCTGCGCCTGACTTCTAAGTTAGACTACGTCTAACAACTAACGTCGTGGGATTCCATCCCACATCCTAGCGGGTAATCAAACTTCGTTTGATAAAAGTCGTGAGCTTCCAGCTCACACACGGGCAAGAGGGGGACAACAGCTTCCCCCTCTTGCATCACCCGAGCCGCCCCGACGAAGTTGTCTCCCTCGTACTTATGGATAAATCGCTAACGCTTCCGATGGGGCATCCTGCCCCGCGAAAGCTACACCGACATCCATGTCGGCATCACGTGATTTATTCCAACGCACTTCGGCAACTCCGATGGGGAACGGGTGTTTTCTGTAAGTCTGACTCGCTTATTTTTTTAAGGTATTACTTATTGAGCTTAGAAATAGTTGGATTTCGCCAGTTCCAAACTACCTTATTTGATTTATCTTCTTTAAGGGGTTCGAAACTTCTTTCTATTTGTTCTTTATTCTTCTCAAGATCTTCAATATCTATTGAAGTTAAAGTAAAACAATATCGATTATCTACTAATGTGAACTTTTCTGGAGATTCAATCTCAATAATTGCTTCATACTTTCCCTGTTTCCATGAGAATGAATGTCTTATGTAACTGAATAGTTCAGACATTTCTTGGCTTTTTAAATATTTAAGATAATCGAAAGAGCCTTGTTCTTTGAGGTAACTCATTCTTTTTATGGTTTTTGACTCATACTGAAATTTATTATTGAGGAATGCAGTCTCTTGACATTGGACTGCTCTTTCTTCGATAGCATTTTGATTCAGTTTTATGGCTAGTACGGTATGCTCTTTTTCATTTGGCATGATTCCACCATCAGGAGTGGTCATCGTTGATAACTGCTGACGCATACCTTGCCATTCAAATATTCTTTCTTCTCCGCTCTCATGAATTAGTCGAATCTTCAAATCTGAAATAACAATATCATCATATTTAACGGCAAAGGCTAACCGTAAGTTAAATATTGGCCCTAATGTTGAAAAACCAATTTCACCTCTTTTACTGGCAATTATTCTCACTTGAGGTTTTGTCAGAAGCTTTTTTATGAGTGAAATTAAATGTGGTGACCAAGCAAGAGCACCTAAAATAGCAATCCAATCTATGATTTTCACATGAAGTTCCATTTGAATTATTTAAGCTTTTGAGTTTACTTATTATTTTTTTGCTATCAAGTGCTGACTATAGCAACACTAAGAAATCTAATGAAAATGAGTTATTAAACTCGAATGTAACCCTAAGAGGAGTGATAAATAAGGGGGGAGGGGTAAATTTTTTAAGTAAGTAAGTAACTTCAGTGCTAAATAATACTGCTTTTCTAACTTGGTGTAGATACGGCCGTGACCATTCATGATTTGGTGAGAGATAACCAAGTTATCAAGCTTTCGAACGAGAGGCTAGGTGCCGAACTGGCCTTTTAGCAGGGATGCCATTCGTCATGGCCGAGCTTACAGGGAGGTATTTATAGCGTGTCACGGCAGTGTCTGCACATACACCGCTGAAAGCGATTAGGTTGACGTTTAATCAAAGGCAAACATGCTTTGGGGCAAAATTAGTCACTGAACATACAGATAACACCAATTCCCCATCGGAGTTGCCGAGGTCATTGAAGACAATCGCGTGAGCGAGGCATGGATGCAGAGGTAGCCTTAGGTGAGCCATGGATGGCGAATATGAGGCGATAGCGATTTTCGAAAATGACTGAGGATCAACAACTTCGTCGGGGCGGCAGGGACTCTTTATGGATGAAATAGGCAAGAGGGGATTGCTGTAGATCCCCTCTTGGCCGTGTGTGAGCTGGAAGCTCACGACCTTTATCAAGCGGAGCTTGATATGTGGCATGGCCACGACTTTAGTTGTTAGACGAAGTCTAACTTGAGACTTTTTAGGCCGTAAGGCCTCAAATAAAACGAAAGCTATCGTTCAATAGGCTCAGTAAACCCCATAAGAACAAGTTCATTATCGGAACTTTGATATTTCAAAAACAACTGTTCAATATCACTGGGTGCTGATGTTATAGCGAAAAGTCTGCTTAGATAGGAGTCGTCGACTTGAATATTTTTCAAGTTAATTAAGTATATAATTTGCTAGATTTAGTGAGCGCTAATTTAAGGTTCAAGGATGAATAGAATTATGTCTAAGTTAACACTTGCTGTTCTTTTTCTGCTTTTTAGCGGGACTGCCAATACATACCCTCCCTGTTTTGATGAGCCTTGTATCAGCTATGACAAAGGAACGGTCAGTTATCAAATTGACGATACGCTTGCCGATGGCACACCAGTTAACATCTCGAGCGAAATAGAAGTGAGTTTTAAGGTGAGTCAGTTTCGAGGAGAAATTATCAACCAACCCACCTTGGCTAAACCGATAGATACCACTATTACGATTGTCTGCGAGGATGATGTTGACTGCGATTCTATGGATGGTTTAAACCGTCATGCAGGTGAGAGACTTATATTTTATAACGATTATCTAAGAGAGAAGCCTTTCCTCGACTTAGTTGCAGCGAAACACTTTGTTTATCAAGCTGGAAAAACAGCGTTATTTACGACGACTAATTCACTCAGCACAAGTCGAAAAGAGCTTTTGAGCGCTCTGGCGAAAAACTTTGTGGATAATTTGATTACTCAAGCTGGATCTCCAATCGTTTACATCCAGTTGAAAGGTGAGAACGGACTAGTACTGCATTTAAAATTAGAGCTAAGTAATGATTACTGGAAAATAGTAGATACAGCAGAGGAAGGGGGACGAGATGAGCAAAATCAACTTACCATTCATTTTAATCAGAGTGAGTATGAGGCATTTTATGGTAACCGTCCGTGGAGCGACCATTTTCTACAAGGGAAAATAAGAATGAAGAGTTGCAGAAAAACAACTGTCACTTCAACAGTTGTGGATCCAGACGGTAGCCCGACTCGAGTGACTCGTACGGTTACGTCCTGTTGGTATGAATACAGATAACGGAACACTCTTTGCCTCCCTCAATAATACTCATGAGCAGGGCATTCATGGGTATTGTTCGTTGTGGCTCGTTCACTGAGCCTGTCTAAGCCGCTGAATTATTTAAATAAATAAAACGAAAGCTATCGTTCAATAGCACCAGCTAATCCCATTAAAACAAGTTCCTTATCAGAACCTTGATATTTCAAAAACAACTGCTCGATATCATTTGGTGCTGTTGACGCAGCGCTAAACCCATGTTTCGCATAAAACCCTTCCAAATGCGCCAAAGCAAAAATATACGTCTTACCATCACTGAGAACGGATGAAAGTTCATCCATCAACTTATGCCCCACACCTTGGCCACGAAAATCAGGATGCACCAACATGCCAGTTAAAATAGCTAACTGACCAATAGGCCGAATACGCGCACTAGCGACTATCTCAGAATAAATAATTTGCTTAGAATTGGGTTTCATATCGTTAGCTAAAATGCAGTCGGCTTGAGTCAACACGCAGAGTGACTCTTTCTGCAACAAGCGTGCATAAGGCATGTGCTGGCGGTAGAACTTCTTCACCTCGATGCGATCATCAGGCGCTAACCAAGTTAATTGCAATGTGCTGTTTATCCTTACCGATTAAAAAAAATTATGATGCTAAGCCAATTTTATACTACTTGCGATAGCTCTAGATTTTGTAGAGCAAACACCTGAGGTTAGGTCATGTTGCTTTTCTAACCTAGTGTAGATGCGGCCGTGACCGTCCATGACATGGACGTCATGGCCGAGCTTACAGGGATGTATTTATAGCGTGTCACGGCAGTATCTGCACATACGCCGACCGCAGGTCATTGGAACCACTACAGTTGGAAGTTAACTGTAATACGCAATTTATGGCGTCTTGCGTAATTGTGTCACTCTAATGTAAAACCTAATTTTGCAAACACAACGACGATTTATTATTTTGAAAATTCATCCATGGCAAATCGTCATAAATGTTCCAGACACAACGACGATTTATTATTTTGAAAAAGTCATCCATGGTAAATCGGCATAAATGTTCCGGACATAACGACGATTTTTTGCCATCCATGGCAAATCGTCATAAATGTTCCAGACATAACGACGATTTTTTGCCATCCATGGCAAATCGTCATAAATGTTCCAGACATAAAAAAACCGCCAAGTGGCGGTTTTTATTGGCGTTGAACAAACAACGCCGAACTAATCGATAACGATTAAAGACCAGCGTCAGCGCGTAGTGCGTCAACTTTGTCTGTTGCTTCCCATGGGAACTCGTTACGACCAAAGTGACCATATGCTGCAGTCGCTTGGTAGATTGGGCGAGCTAGGTTTAACATCTCTGTTAGACCGTATGGGCGTAGGTCGAAGTGACGACGTACTAGGTCAATCAATAGCTCTTCGCCAACTTTAGCTGTGCCAAATGTTTCGATGCTGATTGACGTTGGCTCTGCAACACCAATTGCGTAAGACACTTGGATCTCACAACGGTCTGCAAGACCTGCTGCAACGATGTTCTTAGCAACGTAACGTGCTGCGTATGCTGCACTACGGTCAACTTTTGATGGGTCTTTACCAGAGAAAGCACCACCACCGTGACGTGCCATGCCGCCGTATGTGTCTACGATGATCTTACGACCCGTTAGACCACAATCGCCTACTGGACCACCGATAACAAAACGGCCAGTTGGGTTAATGAAGTACTTAGTGTCTTTAGATAACCACTTAGCCGGTAACACTGGCTTGATGATGGTTTCCATTACACCTTCAATCAGGTCTGCTTGAGTCACATCTTCGCTGTGCTGCGTAGAAAGGACTACCGCATCGATACCAGCAATGCTGCCATCTGGGTTATAAGCAAAAGTCACCTGACTCTTAGCATCTGGGCGTAACCAAGGAAGTGTCTTGTCTTTACGTACTTCAGACTGGCGCTTAACGAGCTTGTGCGAATAAGTAATAGGCGCAGGCATGAGTACGTCGGTTTCGTTGTTGGCGTAGCCAAACATTAAACCTTGGTCACCAGCACCTTGCTCTTTCGGGTCTGCACGGTCAACACCTTGGTTGATGTCTGGAGACTGCTTACCAATCACGTTTAGGATTGCGCAAGAATCGGCATCAAAACCCATATCTGAGTGAGTGTAACCGATGTCACGTACAGTCTTACGGGTGATCTCTTCGATATCAACCCAAGCTGAAGTGGTAACTTCGCCGCCAACCATAACCATGCCAGTTTTGACATAAGTTTCGCATGCTACACGCGCTTTTGGATCTTGCTCCAAAATTGCGTCTAGTACCGCATCAGAAATCTGATCGGCGATTTTATCTGGATGACCTTCTGAGACCGACTCAGAGGTGAACAAGTGCTTTGCCATAATGGAAAATCTCGTCTTTAAACAATTTGAATGTGTAGAAGTATCTACATCTAGACGGCTATTCTAGTGTAAAACAGAGCCGATGACACCCCTTTCACTAAATTTTGTGCAGTCACGCGCGCAATTTGTCTGATAGATGCATGCTCAATAGAGGTTATGGTTTAGCTTAGCATTATGTTAGTAAAGGAAATTACATCTATTTTTCTGACCCTGTTCTGTTTTAGAAATGATCAATTATTGAGGTTGACGCGCTTGGTTTGCCAAGAGAGTAAGCCGCTTAAATAGAAAAAAGCTGCTATTTGATGACGTTAACTTGCTCAAGCTTTGTCCATCTCACTTAAAAGTGCCAAAAATTTTCATTCTGGGTGAATTAAATTTGCGTCCTACTGGCGAGTAGGCGAAAATATGGCTCCAAAATTTGCTGTAGGGAAGGGAAAAGCAAATACAAATTTGTGGCCCTTTTCTCAATCTAAGCCTCAATACCTCAAAACGAAGCAGGAGAGAGCATGTCATCTCGTAAAGAACTCGCAAACGCAATCCGCGCATTGACCATGGATGCTGTTCAAAAAGCCAATTCTGGTCACCCAGGTGCACCAATGGGGATGGCTGATATTGCTGAAGTGCTATGGAACGATTTCCTAAAGCACAACCCAAACAACCCAGACTGGGTTGATCGTGACCGCTTTATCCTTTCTAACGGCCACGGCTCTATGCTTATCTACTCTTTGCTGCACCTTACAGGTTATGCATTACCTATCGAAGAGTTGAAAAACTTCCGTCAGCTTCACTCTAAAACACCGGGTCACCCAGAATACGGTTACACACCAGGTGTTGAAACGACAACGGGCCCACTAGGCGCTGGTATCAGTAACGCTGTAGGTATGGCTATTGCTGAAAAGACACTGGCTGCACAGTTCAACCAGCCAGGTCATGACATCGTTGATCACTTCACATACTGCTTCCTAGGTGATGGCTGTTTGATGGAAGGTATCTCTCACGAAGCGTGTTCTCTAGCCGGCACTTTAGGTCTAGGCAAGCTAGTCGCGTTCTGGGATGACAACGGTATCTCTATCGATGGTCACGTTGAAGGCTGGTTCACTGACGATACGCCTAAGCGTTTTGAGTCTTACGGCTGGCATGTTATTGCAAACGTAGACGGCCACGATAGCGACGCTATTCGTGCGGCTATCGAAGAAGCTAAGTCTGTTACAGACAAGCCAACCATGATTTGCTGTAAAACGACTATCGGTTTTGGTTCACCAAACAAGTCTGGCAGCCACGACTGTCACGGCGCACCACTAGGTGATGCTGAAATTGCAGCTGCACGTGAATTCCTTGGCTGGAACCACGGTGCATTTGAAATCCCAGAAAACGTTTACGCGGGTTGGGATGCTAAAGAAGCTGGTCAAGCTAACGAAGCTAACTGGAACGATAAGTTCGCAGCTTATGAAGCTGCATTCCCAGAATTGGCGGCTGAATACAAGCGTCGTGTTATTTCTGGCGACCTACCTGCTGACTTTGAAGAGAAAGCACAAGCTTTCGTTCAAGAGTGTCAAGATAAAGCAGAAGGTATTGCTAGCCGTAAAGCATCACAAAATGCGATTGGTGCATTTGGCGCTATCCTACCTGAAATGCTAGGTGGCTCTGCAGATCTAGCCGGTTCTAACCTAACGCTTTGGTCTGGCTCTAAAGGCATTCAAGACGATCCTGCTGGTAACTACATCTATTACGGTGTACGTGAATTCGGCATGAGCGGTATCATGAACGGCGCTTCTCTGCACGGCGGTTTCATCAACTACGGCGCGACGTTCATGATGTTTATGGAATATGCACGTAACGCAGTACGTATGTCTGCATTGATGGGCATTCAGAACATCTTCGTTTATACCCATGACTCTATCGGTCAAGGTGAAGATGGTCCGACTCACCAGCCAGTTGAGCAACTTGCTAACCTACGTATGACACCAAACATGACGGTATGGCGTCCATGTGATGCGGCTGAAACAGCGGTGTCTTGGAAGAATGCAATCGAGCGCCGCAATGCGCCGACATCGCTAATCTTCAGTCGTCAAAACCTTGCTGCGCAAACACGTACTGCAGAGCAGTTAGCGAACGTCGTTAAAGGTGGTTATGTACTGAGTGATTGCGCTGGCACACCAGACCTAATCCTGATTGCTACTGGCTCTGAAGTTCAGCTAGCACTTGATTCTGCAAAGGTACTTACCGAGCAAGGTCAAAAGGTACGCGTCGTGTCTATGCCATCAACTAATGAGTTTGATAAGCAAGATGCAGACTATAAAGAGTCTGTATTGCCACGTAGCGTCACTAAGCGTGTTGCTATCGAAGCCGCTCACGTTGATTTCTGGCATAAGTATGTCGGTTTCGGCGGCGCGGTAGTGGGCATGAGCACCTTTGGTGAATCAGCTCCTGGTGGCGACTTGTTGAAGTACTTTGGCTTTACTGTTGAAAACGTTGTTGCAACCGTTAACGGACTATAAGCAACTTACGTGTTAAGGCATTTGATGCAATGGCTGAGTAATCAAATGGGCAACCTTAAGATTAATCGGTGTATTGCATCAGTATATTGCTCTATGATGCAGAATAATGGCTTGCGTGTTTTGCACGTTAAGCACTTATGATACAGCGGCTTACCTAGTTTGGTAGGCCGTTGTTGTATCAATAGCTAAGTAGTTTAAGGAATGAAAAAGCTTATATGATCAGAGTTGCTATCAATGGCTATGGCCGTATCGGTCGTTCAATTCTTCGTGCCGTGTATGAATCTGCGAAGCGCGATCGCATTCAGATAGTAGCGATTAATGAGTTGGCTAAACCTGAAGCAATGCTTCATTTAACTCAGTACGACACCACCCACGGCCGCTTTCACACGCAAGTTACCCTCGATAATCAACACATGATTATTGGCGATGACGCCATTAAACTGCTGCATGAACCCAATCCCGAGAACCTGCCTTGGAAAGAGTTAGGTATCGATATTGTGTATGAAGCCACTGGCGTGATTAATGACCGCGCTGAATGTGAGGCGCACATTAGAGCTGGTGCCAAACAAGTGCTGATAAGCCATCCATCATCTAGTGATGTCGATGCCACCATTGTTTATGGTGTTAACCAAGATTTACTTAAAGCCGATCATACAATTGTGTCAAATGCATCATGCACTACAAACTGTATCGTACCGGTGATCGATGTGCTCGATAAGCACTTCGAAGTCAAAAGTGGTGCGATTACCACTATCCATTCGGCGATGAATGACCAACAAGTCATCGATGCCTACCATGACGACTTACGTCGAACTCGCGCCGCGGGTCAGTCAATTATTCCGGTAGATACTAAACTTGCTCGGGGTATTGAACGCATCTTGCCACACATGAAAAATAAGTTTGAAGCGATCTCTGTGCGTGTGCCTACAATCAACGTCACTGCAATCGATCTTTCCGTTACGCTCAATAAGCGCGTCGATATCGAAACCGTGAACCGAGTGCTTAAACAAGCAACTGAAGGTTCATATTCTGGCGTGGTCGGATTTACCAATGAGCCGTTAGTATCGTGTGACTTTAACCACGACCCACGTTCAAGCATTGTTGATGGCACGCAGACCCGCGTTAGCGATGGTCATTTAGTGAAGCTATTACTCTGGTGCGATAACGAATGGGGTTTTGCTAACCGTATGCTCGATACCAGCTTAGAGATGATGAAGGCGAAAAAGGTTTAAAGAAGGTTCTAGGTTCTAGGTCCTAGGAAAGTCAAAGACGGTAAAAGCAGGTTAAAGGCTGAGAAGGTCCTAGGTCCTCGCAGCTAAGCGTCCTAGGATCTAGGTCCTTGCTTTAAAGTAGGTCGGCATTTATGCCGTCACCTTTGATGGGTTAAAGCCCAACCTACATAAAAAACACAATGCCGTTTTTTGATTGTATAGCAGGGCGAAGCCCGCTCTAGCCGCTCTAGCCGCGAAGCGTCCTCGCAGCGAGTTTACGAGTGCTCTAGATTCTAAAGAAGATAAAGCCGAAAGAGCAGGTGATACGTCGAGAATAGCTGAGACGGCAAAGGCAAGATGGTAAAACAAAAGCTGAATAGACAGAGAATCAACGGCAGCGGAAAACGAAAGATTATAAAGAGCCGGCTTGGTGTTGTTTGGTATGCAGAACCTAGAACCTAGAACCTAGAACCTAGAACCTAGAACCTAGAACCTAGAGCCTAGAACCTAGAACCTAGAGCCTAGAACCTAGAACCTAGAGCCTAGAACGTTGGTGTTGTGCCCCGGCGGTCTATCGATAGCGTTTTTTGAATTTTGCTCAACTTAAATTTTTTAACTTTAACTTTAACTTTAACTTAAATAGTAAGGAAGCATGAAAATGACGATTCTTAATATGAAAGATTTAGACCTTCAAGGTAAGCGTGTGCTTATTCGTGAAGATCTTAACGTACCAGTAAGCAATGGCGTAGTCACAAGTGATGCCCGTCTACGCGCCTCGCTACCGACTATCAAGCTTGCCCTTGAAAAAGGCGCCGCGGTAATGGTGATGTCTCACCTCGGTCGTCCAACTGAAGGCGAATTTAACGCTGAGTTCTCAATGCAACCAGTGGTTAACTACCTGACAAAGGCGCTTGAATGCCCTGTGCGCCTAGCAAGCGAATACCTAGACGGTATCGACGTTGCTGTAGGTGAAGTGGTTGTATTTGAGAACGTGCGTTTTAACGTGGGCGAGAAGAAGAACGACGAAGCGCTGTCTAAGAAAATGGCTGCCCTTTGTGATGTCTACGTGATGGATGCCTTTGGCACTGCACATCGCGCACAAGCATCGACTCATGGTGTCGGTCTTCATGCGCCAATCGCTTGTGCTGGCCCATTGTTAGCGGGTGAGCTTGAAGCTTTAGGTAAGGCGCTTGATAATCCTGCACGCCCAATGGTAGCCATTGTTGGCGGCTCAAAAGTGTCGACAAAACTGACGGTACTTGAAAGCCTTTCGACCAAAGTTGACCAACTGGTTGTTGGTGGCGGTATTGCCAATACTTTCGTTGCTGCAGCAGGCCATCAAGTCGGTAAGTCACTGTATGAAGCAGACCTGATTGAAGAAGCTAAACGCCTTGTTGCTAACGCTCAAAGCCGTGGCGGTGATATTCCGGTGCCAACTGATGTGGTTGTAGCGAGTGAGTTTAGCCCGACAGCGACTGCAAAATTGAAAGATGTTAGC
Organism: Shewanella sp. 125m-7; assembly: GCF_052977045.1. NCBI lineage: Bacteria > Pseudomonadati > Pseudomonadota > Gammaproteobacteria > Alteromonadales > Shewanellaceae > Shewanella > Shewanella sp. 125m-7. The sequence continues at coordinate 30,669 of NZ_JBRILQ010000005.1, read as the reverse complement.
GAAGTCTCTGACACCGACATGATTTTCGATATCGGTCCAGACAGCGCTGAAGCACTTGCTGAAATCATCAAAAATGCCGGAACTGTGGTTTGGAATGGCCCGGTTGGTGTATTTGAGTTTGATCAATTTGGTGAAGGCACTAAGCGTATCGCTCAGGCAATTGCTGAATCTAAAGCTTTCTCTATTGCTGGCGGTGGTGACACATTAGCGGCGGTTGATAAGTATGGTATCGCAGATAAAGTGTCTTACATTTCAACGGGTGGCGGTGCATTTCTTGAGTTTTTAGAAGGAAAAGAGCTGCCTGCAGTGGCAATGCTTGAGAGTCGCGGCGCGTAATCGGCTCTATTTATCGGTGATCGACTCAAATTGACTCTAATCGATAAGAAGCGACAAAAAAATTACCAAACTGTTTGTTGGCGGGCTTTAAATCGACATTTGTCGGAGTTACACTAGCCGCCAATAAAACAGTGATAAACGTTGTGTATCCAAGCAGTTTAAAAATCCGATACAGCAACTGATATAAAAATAATAAATAACAGTAACCGTTTTAGTGTTAGTCGGCTTTGTGCTGGCAACGTTAGAGCATAAAAATCAATCCAAACGATAGCGACCTCGGTGTGGCAACTCACCCTATTATTGGAGTAAAAAATGGCCTTAATTTCCCTACGTCAAATGTTAGATCACGCAGCAGAACACGGATATGGCGTTCCTGCATTTAACGTGAATAACCTTGAGCAAATGCGTGCAATTATGCAAGCAGCTGAAGCAACTGACAGCCCTGTAATCGTTCAGGCGTCAGCGGGTGCACGTAAGTATGCTCGTCCACAGTTCCTTAAGTATCTAATGGCTGCAGCACTTGAGCAGTATCCAGATATCCCAGTATGTATTCACCAAGACCACGGTACTGATCCTGATATCTGTCAGCGTTCAATCCAGCTAGGTATGTCTTCAGTGATGATGGACGGCTCTTTGATGGCTGATGGTAAAACACCTGCATCATACGAATACAACGTAGACGTGACTCGCCGTACTGTGGCTTTTGCTCACGCTTGTGGTGTGTCAGTTGAAGGTGAAATTGGTTGTCTAGGTAGCCTAGAAACCGGTGAAGCGGGCGAAGAAGATGGTATCGGCGCTGCGGGTATCTTAACGATGGATCAAATGCTAACAACACCAGAAGAAGCGGCGCGTTTTGTTGCTGACACTCATGTTGATGCACTAGCTATCGCTATCGGTACTAGCCATGGTGCTTACAAGTTTAGCCGTAAGCCTACCGGCGACGTGCTACGAATCGATCGCATCAAAGAGATCCACGCACGTATTCCTAACACCCACCTTGTTATGCACGGTTCATCTTCAGTACCGCAAGAGTGGCTAGAGATCATCAACCAGTATGGTGGTGCTATCCCTGAAACTTACGGTGTGCCACTAGAAGAGATCGTTGAAGGTATTAAGCACGGCGTGCGTAAAGTGAACATCGATACCGATCTACGTTTAGCATCGACAGGTGCTGTACGTAAATTCCTTGCTGAAAACCCTGCAGAATTTGATCCGCGTAAATTCTTGAAGGCGTCTATGGAAGCAATGGCAGATATCTGTACTACACGTTACGAAGCCTTTGGTTGTGCTGGCATGGCATCTAAGATCAAGCCTAAGTCACTACAAGCTATGTATAAAGCTTACCAGTCAGGCGAACTTGATCCACAAATCAAGTAAGGTTAACTGTAAGTACGACTTCGACTAAAGCACCTATGCTTTAGCATAAGAATACCTGCCAATGTGCAGGTATTTTTTTGCCTGAAATTGACAACTAAGGCAACTATCTAAACCGGTAAGTCTATGGTTAGAAATATTCAGTTTGCTATAAGGTGAATGGTGTACTACCCGTTTTCAATTGTTAGAACAAAATGTTAATATTGCGCCGATTTTTAGGGAATATAGTAAACGGAGTACTAATAATATGAAAAAAATGCTTACAGCTTTGGCAGTGGTAATGGCAGCTCCTTTTGCTGCACACGCAGGTGCTGACTTTGTAGAAGGCGATAAGACTTTCGCAGGTGAAGCTGAGCTGGGTGCGACTTTAACCACGGGTAACACTGAAACCTCTTCAGTGAAAGGTCGCTTGAACATGCTTCAAGAGCTGGGTAATTGGGAGAACCAGTACCTGTTCGAAGGCTTGTACAAGGAAGATACGGGTGATGTTACCGCTGAGCGTTACTATGGCGGTATTCAGGGAGATTACAAGTTCGATGAAAAGAACTATATCTATATCACCGGCAACTACGAAGTAGACCCATTTACGGGTTACGATTATAAAGCTGTCGCTTCGGCGGGTTATGGTCATAAGTTCATCGATAGCAGCGACATGTTCCTAAGTGCCGAAATCGGTCCAGGTTATATTTTTAAGAAGCTCGATGAAGAACAGTCAGCATTATTAGGTTTTGATAATGAAGACAGTGTTATTGCCCATGGTGCGGTTAACTTTACTTATGATATTAGCGAAAGCTCTAAGTTCACCCAGTTATTTGTTGCCGATTATGGCGATAGCTTAGAAGGTCGTTCTGAAACTGCTATTACAGCTAATATTATCGGTGCCTTAGCAATGAAATTTGCCGTTATCGTACGTTATAACGATAAGCCATTAGATGATAAAGAAAGTACAGATACAGAGACAAACATGACTCTGTTATATGCCTTTTAAAGGCGTTGACAAGCAACTTAACTCGGTGTTTGAAATGAGTACAGCTGCTTAGTAACTGTAAATGTTTGTCAATAAAGGTACCTATTCGGTACCTTTTTTGTTTTTGGTTGGTGGTGTTTTGTGCAGTGTTTTATTTGAAATGTGAGCCGTTGCAACCTTCGGCTTACCAACGTAACGGACTGTTACTTGCATTTGTTAAGTAACGATGATTTTTATGTGCTAGAACTCACGAAAGCAGCATCAGCTCTGCTTTAGCGTTATTTAATCACGGACTCCGCCGAGGATTCACAGTAAACTGGATACAATTATTAGGTAAGAGTCGTTAACGTGTATATAGGTCCATACCGATTTGATCTCACACTGCAAGAGTTGGTTCATAGCCGCTTAAAGTCAGCGCCTGGGTTCAAGTTATCCAACATTGAGTTTTTGGTATTACATCAATTGATGTCATCAAGAGGCCAAGTTGTATCTACTGAGTTTATGTGCGAAGAATGCTTGCCTACAGTAGTGACCCATCACGACATCGCTACCGCGGTACAAAACATTAAACGCTTTCTTGGTGCAGAACATGCTAGCTGGATTGAAGCGATTAATAAGCAGGGCTATCTATTGCATATTAAGGCACAAGAAAAGCCGATATTTAACTGCACTCTCAATTCAATTTCAATTAAAAACTATGTGCTTTGCATCATTCTTGGGATCTTACTGATCATTTTCTTAGCGACTCATCTGCAAACAACATCGGATATTAGCTTGTCGATACCCGATAAAATAAAAATTGCAGGAACCGAGTCGATACTCGTACCTATATATACAAGCGATAAAGATAAAGACAATTTTCACAGTAGAGTTAAGGAGTTGTCGCAGCAGTTGGCGAGCTGTGACAAGCTGAAGTGGCAGCGGGTTTATATTGCGCCGTCGAGTGATGGCAGTCGACTTGAGTTCTTGATGAATAATTTAGCCGATGACGGCCAGGCTTGTAATAATTTAAAAGTGAATAATGTGGCTAATGATTGGCGCTTTATTGATGAAGCATGGCTAAAAGAGGTTGGACTGTGTGAGTAAAGGATTAAATTGCGGGCCATTTTCAGGCTTCAAATCTACGCCAATTCTAGCAACATTAACCTTTATCTTTGGTTTATGTCTGCTACTTGATCATGCCATTGAGCCTGATGATAATTCAAGCCTGTCTTGTACCTCGGGTTCCTACCGTGTAGGCACCGGTTTTGAAGCGACTCAACGGCTAGAAATGAAAAATACCAGTCAGGGAATAGAGATATCGCTAAGCTTCTTTAAGGGAGACAAACTGACGCACAAGATCCTGGCGACCGGGGCGGTTAAAAAAGTTAAGGCACCGATTCTGACCTATGAAGTTAACTTGGAACGTGGTCAGTACCTAAGAGGTTTATTACAGACGAATGAGAGTGCGACGGTGCAAGAAGCGGTAGATATTGCACAAAATGTCGTGGCAGATAAGCAGAGCCGTTCATTTCTCATCAAAGTCCTGGAGATGAATAAGGCCGTAGGTGTCGTCACAATTCAAATCGAGCCTGGTAATCACTTATGGGCTTGTAAGATGAATTTGGCTTAATATCTGAGTAAAGCATTACTTAGTACAATTAGTTAAAGCTACAACAAGCGACTTATACTGTTTGGTATCAATATCGGTTAGACTCAATAGAGCCTATGTCGATTATTGAAGGTGTTGCTTGTTAGCCTGTCGCTCGTTAAATATGGCATTAGCGTGCGATTATATGCTTAGACATCTAATCTCATTTTACCATCATTTTCTCAGTCATTTAAAAGGTGTTTGTGTCTAAAGTCAGAGTAAAGCAAGAAGAAGCACTGTCGATTAAATTTCTTCACCAGATGGAAGTCGGTGATAACCGTCGCCTCGATCTGTATTTTTTTCTTCCTAAAGAGATGGGCATTAATCCGCAAAGCTTAAACGAAGAGGAGTATTATCACTCCTCTATCGCTGGGCGCCGTTCTTACTATTCATCAGGACTACATCTACCGTTGGTGCAAAGTCGCTTTGTTAGCCAAAAAAAGCGCACTGTGGAGGAGTTTAGGCTCTACCTAAACTTGTTTGCCTACCAATTTGCAGTGGCGATAGAGACCGACAGTAAAGAGCTGGCTCAAATAGAAGGTTTTGAAAAATTCTACAGTTCACTTGATGAGTTGAGTGAGCAAGTGATTCATCTGCTTAAGCGTTTTAGGCGTAACGAACCCAGCGACGAAAAGTGGAAGTCATACTTCGAAAATGCCGATAATTATCTCTCTTGGCTATGTGAACAGCGCTTGTTGAAGTTGCTTGCTCATGCTCCTAGAACCAGCGATTTCAATGAAATTCACGATAGGGTCGTTAGCCTCTGTCGTGCAGAAGCTATTTATCGCCAAGAGCGCAATTACAACTCATCACAAACCATCAAAGATCCCAATCGTATTGCCAATAAAATGCTGTTATTAAGGCGTCTTATTCAGCAAGGTGTGGTGTTAAAAGAAGAGCTCAAGACACTGGGTGTTGGCTTAAAGAAAATGACTACGGGTGTCGCCACCGGGATGGTGATGTTGGTCGTGTCGGCGCTCATAATTAAAGCCCAAGGTTTCTTTAGTGGATTAACCATAGCCTTGGTGCTGACCCTCGCGGTGATTTATGGCTTTCGTGAAATCTTTAAAGATGATATTCGCAATGCGTTGTGGCGTGCTATCCAAAAGGGGCGGCCTCGTTGGAGCCGAATACTGAGGGACACCACAAGTAAGGAAATGATTGCCCGTCAGTTAGTATGGCTGGAGTTTATGCGTAAAAATGAGCTACCAGACACAGTTGCTACGATCCTGACTAACCGCCATAGCCAAAATAAAATCGATGCTGAGATCTTGCATTATGGCATTCATACTCGGGTTTCGCACAAAGACTTCCTAGTGGGATACTCGACTATTCAGGAGCAAGTTAACTTTAGCTTTGTGCCATTTGCACGTAATTTAGAGCGCGGTAAGGATAAGATTTATAAAGAGCAAGACGGAAAAATCAGTAATGAATCTGTTGAGCGCCGCTATCAAGTGAACCTGATTTTAGTATTGCGAGAAGGTAAGCTGGCGCCACAATATGCGCGTTATAAAATCACCATGAATCGCTCGGCAATTATTGAGATCACCGAGAGCACATTGCCCTCGGATGTGGCCACAATGGAAGAAGCGCCTTTTAGGGAGGAGCTTAAAGATAAAAGCCCTTTAGCCGAATAAGGCTAGAGGGCTATTTCTAACGGGATATACGTTAACCCAGCAGGCGAGTGTAAGCTTGGCAAATATTTTGCTCACCAGTTTGCTTAGCACGTTTAAGTGCCACTTCAGCATTCCCAATGAGTTGCTCAAGGGTTTGGCCTGATTGATAAGAGGCAATACCGATACAAATCCCTTCACCTAAGCCATTATCATTAAGCTTGTTTAAGGTATCGATGGCAAAGTAATGCGCCTGATCCGAGTCTGTATCGGGTAATACCACAATTAACTTACCGAGTTGCCAATGAGACATCTGATAGCGATGAGGCAGGTCGCGAAGTAGATGGATCTCAACTTCTTTTTGGCGCGATTCGAGTTGACCAATATCGCTCATATGGCTCAACATATCTTCGGCGCTAATATCGATCATTAATAAGCTAGAGAAGTCTTTGCAATGTTGGCTTAATTTGTTGAAATAGCGTTCTAAGTCATCTTTATGGTTGAAGATGGTGCTACGAAGAGGCGCTGCACTACGGGGATCTTTGTTAGAGGCCTTAACCATGGCTTGTTCAAAGCTACATAGTATGAACTCAAGCTCGCCTGAGCTATCTAGGTGCCCTTGCAATGTGGCTTGCAAGCAACTGTCTTGTACATGATTCATCACGGCAAAAACTTGTCCCTTCCAGTAACCTTGGATCTGTAGTTGCTCGGAAATTTGTGGCCAGTGATTGCTAAACTCTTCACTTAAAAAGTTATTTACATTGAGATCTTTACTCTCTTCAACTTGTAACATCGCGTTGAAGGCTGTGTTTGATTTGACGACAATGCCTTTAGCATCGGTGAGTACGCTAGCGGTTGGGCCATTGTGGAGCAAACGGTTTAACATAGCCTCTTCTTGGCTTTGTTTTAATTCGCTTATATCTTCAAAAGTGACCAGCATATAACGGCGCTTGTCATCTTTACTGACCTCTATTCGCACACGGATCTTTAGCCAAATATTAGGCGTTGTATCTGTGTATAGCTCGGTTTGCCAATGCTCTGTTTTATCAACTGTCTCAATAAAATCAAGGTATTGGTCGTCATCTAAATTTAGAATGCGCTGTAAGCTGCGATCGGATAGTTCATCGATAGGCAGACCAAGCAATTTAGATGCTGAAGTGTTGGCTGTTAGTACGCGGCCACTATCGTTAGCGATGACGCAACCTAAATCACTATCAAATAGACGACTCGTCATATCGATACTGAACTCACGTGAGCGTTGCTCTAAACGATACAAGTGGGTTAAGAAAATCACCAGGCAGCCAAGTAATGTGAGTAGGAAAGCCCCGATTAAAAGAATATTACGCCATTGATAAAACTTAGCAGAGATGTCGGTATTTTTAATATATGACACCAAAAAGTATTCCCTGCGAGTTTCATACTGCGTGGTGAGTTCTACTTTCAAGTAAACAAATGTCGCCACATCGCCATGGAATTGACCAAAATTAGTCATCGCCATTTTGCGCCAAAGGGCGGGGTAAGATTGCTTTAGACTACCGCCCATGGTTTCAGGTAGGCGGGTCACACCAGCGTGCTGTTTTGCTCCGGCGTACAGTAAACCTTGGGTATCGAGCATCATTAGTGGTGCTTGCTTGCTCGAATAAGCAGGCTTAATACTTTTAAGCATTTTAGCCATAGAGTTATATGTCACTAGGTAGCCACGAATACTCTGGTCTGGGTTTTCAAGCCAAGCAAATTGGTACAGGTACGGCTCAAGTTGGCCCTTAATAGGGGTGAGCTCTAATGGAGAGGTGTATATCTCGCTGCCGCCCATGTTTCTAGTGGCCCCGAGGAGGGCCGGCGGTAGGCTCTCTGTACCAAAATCTGCACTGGTGGCAAACCTGTGTTGCCCTTGGGGATCGTAGAGAGCGATGCCGAATAACTCAGGGATATTGCTAACTAATACTTCCCAATTGTTCAAAAGCTTATCTTGGTTTGCTGGTGTTGGCAGTGACAGGTAGTGTTTTAGCAGTTCAGATTTAGCGAACATCTGGGTTCTAAATTGCTGAAATGACACTTTATCAGAGATAAGCGCGCCAACAGCTTGAAGTTCACTGTAGCGCTGGGTTGCCCAGTCTTCCTGCAAACGCCTTTCACCTAAGGTGATAATGATATTCGTCAGAATGATCACCGAAACCAGCAGCATACAGATCTGGCTAGCAACGGCTAATATACGAGATTGGGACCAATGGATCCCCTGATCACTGATTAATAAAGGTTGTTTGCGGGTTAGCATGTATTGATTTTTATAACAGTTATTATGCTTCGTATATTAACACGAATTAACATTTGAGCTAATCTTTGTTAGCCATGTTTGTTGCCAGCGAAGCATTAAATTTACTTGTCGTTTTGGATAATGGTTAAAGCGCCATTTTAGCCGACGATATCTAATTCTCTTTGTTTAAAACTGGCCCCTCTGGTTTCAACCCGTTGACGGCACGCCTGAATATCGACACCTTGTAAGCCATTAATCGCTGAGACTTGCACATCATCAATAAATTGTGGTGCGAGCGCAATAAACTCCAGTAAAGCTGCGTAGGCACCAGCCAATTTAGGGCGGCAATGTTGCAGATAAAGGGCTTCGGTATCGGCGTTGAGAGAGATAGATAGGCTATCAACGCAGTTAGCTAACTCTGGCAGAATATTGCGTTTATGGAATAAATTGCCGAGTCCATCGGTGTTCACTCTTACCTTACCGCCGCGGCGTTTAATCTCAGTAGCGACAGCGACTAAGGTGGTTAAGTTAAGAGTGGGTTCGCCGTAACCGCAAAATACATACTCTTCAAACAGGGCAACATCACCAAGCTGGGTAATCAACTCTTCGGCTTTGGGTTGACGATTAAGATCAAGCTGATATTCATGTACCTGCTTACTACCATTATGTTTTGGACAAAATTGGCAACGTAAGGTGCAGCGACCAGTAATATTAAGGTAACGGCTATTACGAATATCGTACACAAGAGTGGGTTGGCAAACAGTCATGATCTCGCCTATCTAAAATTGATATCTTTAAAGGATAATGTTTTGGTAGATTAAAATCTGTTTGCTGGATCGAATTATACCAATCAGTATTGACCTTGATTGAGCTAATAAAAAGGGAGGCTATTTGCCTCCCTTAGCTTTTTACTCGGCTTTAACTCAGTTTTTTGCTCAGTTTTTTGCTCAGTTTGTAACTGGGTTTCTCTACTAACTTAGGCCACTAGAGCAAGATTAATTTTGCGCTTCAGACACAGGCGCATTATCTGATTTTGGTCGCCACCACCAGTGATAGAAGCGGCTAACCCCTCGTCTGAAATCATCTAAGATGATGTACAGCAGCGGCACCAGAATCAAGGTCACGACAGTAGAGAATAAAATACCAAAGGCGAGTGATGCAGCCATGGGGATCACAATTTGTGCCTGCAGGCTTTTCTCTAGCAAGATAGGCACTAAGCCGACAAAGGTGGTTAATGAAGTCAGGATAATCGCTCTAAAGCGGTAACAGCCTGAATCAACAGCGGCCTTAATAATGCTGTCTCCTTCGGCGCGGGCGCGGTTTACAAAGTCGACTAAGATCAGCGAGTCATTCACCACCACCCCGGCTAATGCCACGATGCCACACAGGCTCAAAATACTCATATTCAAACCTAAGATAAAGTGGCCAAACAGGGCTCCAATCATGCCAAATGGAATAACCGACATAATGATCAAGGGTTGGCTGTATGATTTGAGTGGAATGGCCATCAAGGCATAGATAGTAAATAGCGCGAAGAAGAAACCTTGTAACAGACTCACTAAGGCGCTTTGCTCGTCGGCGCTGCCACCATCGAGTGCAGTAGAGATACTAGGATACTTAGCCTGTAGCGCAGGTAAGAACTCTTCTTGGATCTCTGCAACCACTTTAGAGGGTTCAACCTTATTGGTATCGGCGTTGGCGATAATGCTAATCGCTCGTCGGCCATCGACACGAGTTATTGATGAGTAGGAGTCTCCAAGCTGTAGCTCTGCTACGGTAGAAAACGGTACCGCCACGCCATTTGGAGTACGAATTAGCATATTCTCAAGGTGGCCAATAGTGCGACGTTGCTCGAGTGGATAGCGCACCATCACCTTAACTTCTTCCTTGTTGCGCAAGATCCGCTGAGCTTCATAGCCATAAAAGCCATAACGTACTTGGCGAGCAAGATCTGACAAGGTTAAGCCTAGAGCCTCCGCTTCTGGGCGGATCTTCAGCTTAATTTCCTGGCTACCAGAAGAGAAATTATCGGCAATATCATAAACGCCCTCATAGCTTCGCAGTTTCTGCTTGAGCTCTTCAGAAGCTTGTGACAGTTGCTCAAGATTGCTAGAGGTTAATCTAAAGGAGATATCGCCACCGGCATCATTGGTACTGGCATTAATATTGAGCTTTTTAACCGCCAATAACTCTGGCAACTTTTTACGCCACGCATTAGCAATCGCTTCGCCATCGACATCGCGATCTTCACCCTTGGTCAGTTCAGCAAACAAGAAGGCAGAAGTACGAGAACTCATATTAATAAAGCTATGTTTGACTACTGGGTAGCCGAGCTCTTGCTCCATATCGGCATTCATCGCATAGAGGGCTTCTTCGACTTGCTGCACCACTTTTAAGGTGTTCTCTTCCGAGCTACCTTCATCCATTTCAAGATTGACCTGAATAAAATCAGACGGTAGGTCAGGGAAAAACACCCAACGAACCTGGCCACTAATGACCAAAGCGAAAGACAGGATCAGCACGCCGACAAAAATCGCCACCGTATTGTAGCGCTGCACGATACAACGTTCTAAAAACGACCTGTACTGATGATGAATAAAGTACTGCATTTTATCGTTTAGTCCCGCTTTTAAGCGGCCGAGTAAACCTAATTGCTCACGGGGTTTACGCGGTTTCATATGGGCTAAGTGAGCAGGTAAGATCAGTTTGGATTCAATGAGTGAAAATATTAGGCATAAAACGACTACCATACCGATGGATTTCCAGATAATCCCTTGCGGACCAGAAACCATCAGCATTGGCATAAAGGCGGCAATGGTAGTGAGTACACCAAAGGTGGCCGGCATGGCGACTTTCTTGGCACCTTTAATCACATTATCAAGCGAGTGACCATTTTCCTCTATCTCACTGTAAGCACTTTCGCCAATGACAATAGCGTCGTCCACCACAATCCCTAGCACTAGAATAAATGCAAATAGGGTTAACAGGTTGATTGACAGCGAGAAAGGCTCTAACGGCATAAATAACATGGCGCCAAGGAAGCTAATAGGCAGCCCCATCATTACCCAGAACGCCAGCTTTATTTCTAAAAATAACGCCAAAATGAGGAACACCAACAAAGCACCATAGAACATGTTAGACAGCATCATGTTCAAGCGACCTTTAAGGTAGTGAGTCAAGTCGCCCCAGGTATCGAGCTTTGCGCCTGTTGGTAATACATCACGCTTTTGCTCTATGTATTGTTTGATCTGCGCTGAAATATCCAGTGCGTTTTGGTCGTCGACACTGAGAATTTCGATAATTGCGGCTGGCTGACCATTAAAGCGAGTGTATTCAAGACGCTCCTCAAAGCTGTCGTTAATGGTCGCTACTTGCGGTAACATCACTCGGCTACCGTCTGGGCGAGTACTGACGACTATCTTAGAGAAGTCTTCGCCGGTATAGGCTTGACCTTTGGTGCGCAGCAAGATATCACCATCTTTAGCGCGAATAGAGCCGCCTGGTAAATCAATTGAAGAGTTTTGTACTGCTTGGGCGACTTGTGAGAAAGTGAGGCCATACTCTCGCAGTTTATCTTCAGACAGTTCAATGCCGATTTCGTATTCGCGTACGCCAGTAACTTGTGCTTTTGTCACCGCTGGTAGCGCGGCAACTTCATCACGAATTGTCTTGGCGAGTTCTTTCATCTCTTGCAGTGATTGATCGCCATAGACCGAGATCCAAATAACATTATTCTCAGGTTTTATGCGGAAAATATTGGGTTTTTCGATATTAACGGGAAAGGTTGAAATCGCGTCTATACGTAGCTTGGCTTCATCGAGAATATCCTGCGGATCATAGCTATCTTCAACCTCAATAGTTACTGCGCCGACCCCTTCACTGGCGACCGAGGTAACTTTTTTGATGCCGTTAATATCTTGAATGGCTTCTTCAATTTTAATATTGATGCCTTCTTCAATCTCTTGCGGCGCCGCGCCCGGGTAGGCAACGGAAATCTTTAGATAGTTAAGTTCGAAGGTGGGGAAAATTTCTTTATTGATGATCAGTGCACTAAATAGACCACCAATAATTAAAATCCACATCAATAAGTTAGATGCCACATTATTTCGGGCAAACCAGGCTATCATGCCTTTTTGAGATTCATTTTCAGTGGTCATTATTGCACACCTGCATTAGCCAGTTGCTCTTGGCTGCTGTCTGCATCAGTATCTTGAGTCGAATTCGCCTCTTCGCCTATGACTTTGACCATCTGACCATCTTCAGGGTTGGTAAGGTTTGTCAGTGATATACGCTCACCACTAGTAAGGCTGTCTTTAATGTATACATTTTCGAGATCGCTTTTGACAACATTGACCTCTCTCAGCTCAATGCTGTTATCGCTGTTAACGATAGTGACTTGATTATCTCGAACTAAATGACGAGGCAGCTTGACGATGCCCTCGACAGTGCGGCCTTTAATGATAGCGGTAACAAAGGTGCCGTACTTAAGCGGCAACTGCCCTTCGTTGCGCTCTCCACGAAGGTATGGGTCTTTCACTTCAGCGACTAAATAAACCATGCGGTTTTCAGCATCGATAACGCCTTCGCTGCGAACTATTTGTCCTTGCCATGTAATGGTCTTTCCGGCTAAGTCAGCACTTAATGTTACATCTGTGTCAGGGTTGTCGACTGACTCAAGATAAGCTAGGTCGCTGTTTGATAGAGGTAGCCTCACCTCGGCAATGCGCGTGTCATATAGCTCACCTAAGTTTGTTCCTAGAGTGACATACTGACCTAAATCGACATTACGGGCTTTGATAATGCCATCGAAAGGTGCACGAATAACGGTGCGTTCTAAGTTACGTTGCGCGCGGGCTAGGGCGGCTTGCTGGAACTTAACGTTAGCTTGTTCTTGCTTTAGTTGCGGTAGACGTAGGCCAAGTTCAGGGGGAATGCCGCCATCGTAGCCTTGCCAATCATTTTTAGCGACTTGGCCTTTAGCGCGTTCCTCTTCGAGTGCGGCCTTAGCCTGTGCTAAGGATGCTTGCGCTTGCATTAAATCGGCTTCGTAGTCTGATGGCTCGATAACGGCTAGTTCGTCGCCTTTCTTTACCACACCGCCAGCAACAAAATTATTTGAGATAGATTGCATGCGACCTTGGACTTCGGTAACTAACAAGGTTTTATATTTAGGACTAACCACACCATAAGATGGCAGGTTTAATGATACGGTTTGTACTTGAACTTCAGTGACATCAACAATTGGAACTGGGACTTCAGTCGCTTTTTGTTCAGGTGCTTCTTTGGTGCTTATCAAGAGTTGAGCCGCAACAACGAAAGCAAAAAGAATAAAGAGAGGCGTCATTCTCCGAAGTATGGTTTTTATTTTATTTATCATCTGATTCTGCTTATCCATGCAAAGGCTTTTTCTGATTGTATAAATTACCAGAGTCAGACTTAAGGTGGAATCTTTATTTGTAACAAACATGTTTCATTTTATGGGTGTTAGTGTAATTCAGACTAAGTCTTCGATTATCTAACTTGAATATTTGGCACCATAGCAATTGTATGACTAAAGTAGTAAATAGCATTGATAGAGGTGACTTGGCTAAGCGTTACTTTGGAGTATATCGGCCTGGCAGCAATCTCATATTGATGCCAATGGGATAATGACAAATGGATATAAATGGTGGGTAATTATGCTTAACGCAATTAAAACCAAATTTCACCCGAGCCACCAAACTCACAAAGAAACGCTGATAAAGTTCATTGTTTTACTGGCGATTATTGTTGTTTATTTTGGTTATATGAGTTGGAAATATAATGCGTCTACAGGATTTGCATTAGCGATATTAAGCTGGAGTTTTTTTGTGCTATGCACCCCCGTTGCTGATGGTGGATTTCTTATCGCGTTTCCAGTGCGTTTACTGTTTAACGTCAAGATGGCGATCACTCAAATCGTGCTGTGGTTTATTGCTATTGGGGTCAACATTTACTTTATCAACTTTTCTGAATCGACTTATCAATTGACGTTTCTCACTCGATTATTACAACATATTCTGACTCAACCCATTCCTTATTGGAGCATTTTAGCCATTAGTGCTCTCGGTACTTTTTTGTCGATCTATTTTGGAGACGAAATGATGGATGTAGTGACACATAAGGACCGAGTACAACATCATCAGCATGGCTTTAAGTACCGCGTTCTTCTCGTTGTCGGTATGGGGGCGGTAACCATCACGGCCTATTATTATTTGTTGCGCAGTTTGGGTGTACATATACCAGAGTAACGGACATAAAAAAGGCCACGTAAATGTGGCCTTTTTTATGTTGAAAATAGAAGTTGTATTTACTTCTTCTTTTTCTTTTTGTTCTTTTTGCTGTAGTGCTTACCTTCTGGAGCGGCTTTTTTCTTTCCAGGAGGCTTAGCTTCTTTGTTCTTTGGACGCAAGTCTTTAACGAAACGGCGTTTTAGCGGCTGCTCGATATAGCGCTCAATTTTACCGACTACGCGGATATCATGGGCTTCAACCAGTGATATTGCCGTACCTTTAGCGCCAGCGCGGGCAGTACGACCGATACGGTGTACATAAGTATCGGCAGAGCGTGGCATATCGAAGTTGATAACATGGGTAATATCGTCAACATCGATACCACGTGCGGCAACGTCCGTAGCTAGCAAGATATTCACTTCGCCTTTAGTAAAGCGGCCTAGTGCTTGAAAACGTGCTTTTTGCTCCATATCACCACGCATAAATGCACAGGTGATACCTTCTTTTTGTAGTAAGCCTTCAAGGCTCGCTACGGCTTCACGTGTCTTCACGAAAACGATCGTGCGTTGTACGTCTTCTTGCTTTAATAGCGCACATAGCAAAGCAAACTTGTGCGCTTTGTCGTCGGCAAGGTGGATCCACTGGTGGATTTTAGCTTTTTCGCTGCGCGGTGCTTCAGCTTCAAGCTTAACGGGGTTAGTAAGCAGCTCGTGTGAGAAACGGCCAACGTCGCTGCCTTCAAGCGTGGCAGAAAATAGCATGGTTTGCTTACGGCCCACAGACTCGATAGCGATGGTTTCTACAACTGATGAGAAACCCATGTCTAGCATACGGTCAGCTTCGTCGATAACCAGTACTTCAACTTCTTCGGCGTTGAAATGACCTTTATCTAGGTATTCCATCAAACGGCCTGGGGTTGCTACGAGTACGTCAACGTTCTTTTGTAGCGCTTCTTCCTGAGGGCCATATGGCATACCGCCAGTGACGATAACGATATCTAAACCTAAGCCGGTAGCAAGGTGACTGGCGTAACGGTGAATTTGGCTAGCAAGTTCACGAGTCGGAGTCAGGACTAATACGCGCGCACGACCGCCGTATCGACGTGGAAAGTCGAGAAGGTGTTGCAACGCAGGCAGAAGAAAACTGGCCGTCTTGCCTGTACCCGTTGGCGCGCGAGCTAAGATATCTCTTTGCTCCATTGCGACAGGGATTGTTTGTTGTTGTATGGTAGTGGGCTTGTTATGACCCATTGCTTTCAGTGACTCTAACAAACGAGGGTCAAGCTGGAGATCTTCAAATTGCATGCGTGGCATCTCAATAAATAATAGCCGGATATTATAATGCTTATAGAGGCGACTTTAAACGATTAGATCGCCAGATCCTTAAAGCTTTAAATAAAAATCCTGACTCAACTGGGTAAAGGCTTCACTGTACTGACCGTTTTTTTCTCGGATAGTGAGCTGCTGCTCGAATGATGCTTGAGTTTGAGCATTGGACTGCTGAGCTTTTTTATCCTTTAAATCATGGCCTAACAAGAGTACTTGTCGGTTAGGCGTCTTGCCAGCAACGCTGGCAGCCAATAAGCGACCTCTAAGTGTTAAGCCTAAAGGCTCAATTTTACTTTCGAGCAAGTGTACCGATTCAGTAGGCAAAATTATGCTGGCTTGGCCATCGGCTGCCAATAATTGTTTAATGGCGCCTAACAAGCTGTCAAAACTTAAGCTGTCTGTATGGCGCGCAGTGGCCCTTGAGGTCTTGTTGGATTGAGGCCCATTAGCAAAGTAAGGCGGATTACAGATGATATGGTCAAACTGACGGGGCTGGTTTTGACAATAGCCTTGAATATCACTGCACACCAATTCTAAACGTCCAGCCCATGGGCTAGCACTGAAGTTATGCAAGCAGTCGATGGCGGAATCAAGGTCAAGTTCAACCGCGGTAATTCTGGCTTGGCTGCGCTGGGCCGCCATCAAACTTAATAGACCACTGCCTGCGCCAATATCTAAAATGGTGTTGGCTTGGCTTAGTGGTGCCCATGCACCGAGTAATACTCCGTCGGTACTAACAGGCATGCCGCAGCGGCTGTCATCAATATGAAAACGTTTAAAGGTAAATGGCATGGATATAAAGGTTAGTTTTAACAGTGTGAGCAATTGTACGCTAATCAAGCCAATGCTGAAATTGATGCATTAAAGGAAAGGGTTAAATGTTAAGGCTGTTTTTAACTTGAGGCGGGTGAGTGGTCACTCGCTTTAAAATGCTTGCTGGCTATTAAAGCGGATGTATCTGGTTGTGGGTGCTAATAGGGTGAATGTAAGTTGTGAAAAATAATTGTTAATACGTGGTTGTGATTTGTATCGAGAGTGCGGCTTATTCAGCATGACTGCTTGTTTATTAAATAACACTCTGATAATAGTATGCCCCTCTTTACTAAGCAAAAGCTTAGTTTTAGAGGAGGTAAACCAGTTTTAAAGCAATTTAAGCGTTAGTTTTTCCGCTGCTGTTCATAAACTCGCCAAGTATCGGCCGTATTTACCACGGAGCTGTGTAAAGTAATAATTACACCATTTGTTGTCACCCTAAATGTGATGGCTTAGTGGCGTGATGGCATGAAATCGTTAACCAAAATAAAATCTAGATGGGGCATAAAGTGCAAAACAATCAAATGAGTATCGCAGATACGTTAGGGTTAGGGTTTATGACCTTCGCGTTCTTCTTAGGCGCGGGTAACCTAATTTTTCCGCCTTTAGCTGGCTTTATGGCCGGTGAAAATATCACCCTTGCCATGTTCGGCTTTCTTATCACAGCCGTCGGTTTACCACTGATCACTCTTATCGCTGTCGCTAAGGCGAACGGTAGAATTATGCAATTGCTGCCTCCCATCGCTGCAACTGCATTAGCCGTGTCGATTTTTATTATTATAGGCCCTGCGTTCGCAGCGCCAAGAACCGGTTTGGTTGCTTATGAAGTGGGTTTTAAGCCGTTTCTAGAAGATACCTCGGCAACCTTTATGATTGCCGGCTTAACGCTAAACATTACACAGTTATTATATACCTTAACCTTCTTTGGTCTTTCAATGGTACTTGCGTTATTCCCAGGCAAGCTACTTGATAGTGTCGGTAAAGTATTGACGCCAATTCTTCTCATATTACTCGTGGGTCTAGCGATTTCAGTTATCGTGATCCCTGGTAGCGATATTGGTGTGGCTGTTGGTGATTATCAAACGAACCCACTTACGAAAGGTATCTTGGAAGGCTATAACACCATGGATACTTTAGCGTCGTTAATCTTCGGTATGTTGATCATCGATATTTTACGTAAAAAAGGTGTCACCGAGCCAAAAGCACAGACTAACTATTTGATTAAAGCGGCCTTGATTGCTGCAAGTGGTTTAGCATTTGTTTATGTATCACTCTTCTATTTAGGCGCGACAGCGGGCGATTTAGCGGCTGGCGCAGAGAATGGCGGCGTGATCTTAACTAACTACGTTGTTGCTAAGTTTGGCGCGAGTGGCATGGTATTGCTGTCATCTGTTGTTACGCTTGCTTGCTTAACAACTTCAGTAGGCCTTATCAGTGCCTGTGGTGAATACTTTAACGAGTTAGTACCAAAGTTCTCTTACCGCCGTTTTGTTGTATTGGTAAGCCTTGTTTGTGCAACCGTTGCTAACGTTGGTTTAGCGCAGTTAATAGACATTAGCGTACCTGTACTGATGACGGTTTACCCTGTCGCGATTGCATTGGTTGCGGTAACCTTCTTAACAGAATGTTTTGCTTATCCAAAAACAGCGCATCGCTTAGTTGTTGGTGTTGCACTATTCTTCGGTATTATTGATGGCTTTAAAGCCGCGAAGGTAGATGTCAGTGTGTTTAACTTTATGCCGCTACATAACGAAGGTATGGCATGGTTGTTACCTACTGCTATCGTGATTATTGGTTGTTTGTTGGTTAGAAAACCAAAAGAGGCTTTAGCTGTTAGTTAATGCTGACAGCTGAGTGTTAGCGTCTAGCTAACCTCAACGCGATGACATAATATTGAGGCGGTGATTCATAGAATCATCGCCTTTTTTTATGGCAAGAAGGTTTAAAAGAAGATGCTAGGTTTAAAGAAGGTCCTAGGTGCTAGGTTTAAAGAAGGTCCTAGGTGCTAGGAAAAGCAGATCCTAGGAGAAGCCAAGCCGAGAAAGGCCGCTAAGGCTAAGACGGATAAGACGGATAAGACGGATAAGACGGATAAAGCCGGAAAACAAAAGATAACAGCTTGAAGCTTTTGGTTTTTGTTGTTCCTCGCAGGGCTTTAGCCCGTCCTAGCAGCGAAGCGTCCTAGATTCTAGGTCCTTCTTTTAAAGTAAATAGGAATGATAAGTGGCCGATAAGTACACGCCCGATAGCTTAATTGATCTGTTTTTAGATGAACTTTGGTCAACTAAAGGTCTAAGTGATAATACCTTAAGTGCCTATCGCACCGACCTGCGCCATCTTGATCGCTACCTGCAAAAGCAGGGCAGGACGCTATTATCTTGCTCTCAACTTGAGGTGCGTGACTATTTGGCTGAACGTTTCGATAAAGGTTTTGCTAAAACCAGTAGCGCTCGCATGCTAAGTAGTTTGCGTCGGTTTTATGGCTACCTCATCGTTAAAAAGCGTATCGATACCGACCCTATGGCGCTGATTGAGTCGCCTAAATTGGCTCGCAAATTACCTGACTCCCTCAGTGAAGAAGATATCGACCGTTTGTTGGCAGAGCCGACGGAGGACGACCCCGTAGAGTGGCGCGATAAAGCCATGCTTGAGCTGCTGTACGCTACAGGACTGCGAGTTTCAGAGCTAGTGGGCTTGACTATGGAGCAGCTGAGCTTACGCCAAGGCTTAGTGCGCATTACGGGTAAAGGTGGTAAAGAGCGGTTAGTGCCATTGGGCGAGCTTGCCGTGACAGAGATAGACACTTATCTTAAGTTTGCCAGAGCCGAGCTACTTAAAGGCAAGCAAAGCGATGTGTTGTTTCCTTCAAAACGGGCACAGCAGATGACGCGGCAAACCTTTTGGCATCGAATCAAGTTATATGCATTAAGATCCGGAATTAGTACTGAACTGTCGCCACACACCTTAAGGCACGCCTTTGCGACTCACCTATTAAATCATGGTGCAGATCTTCGCGTAGTGCAGTTACTGCTGGGGCATAGCGACCTGTCGACGACACAAATATACACGCATGTGGCGACGGCGAGGCTGGCGACGTTGCACAGTGAACACCATCCTAGGGGGTAGTGTTTCGATAGATTGCTTGCATTAAGTTCACTCCCGCTGACGCTGAGCCGAAGTTTGTTAAGGGGGTAATTTATTTCATTGAATCTAAACTTTCCTAAAATATATGATGGGTTTCACGTCTGAATGATTTAGTTACAGCAAATAATTTGCTTTAACTTGGCTGAGTCTGTAACTTTTCAGCTCCAAACTAGGTCTAATTGTTTATACCCATAAGTCCGACCCATACAGAGAGTAGGAATACCAATGAAGTTCACTCGAACATTTTCTTTGATGATCGCAATGATGATTGCGCCAGCTGCATTTGCAGCATCAAATAGCACTGATGAAACCGCGGCATTAAAGCAAAAGCTAAGTGAAGCATTAAGCGTTGAAGTGATATCTATTAGACAATCACCTATCTCAGAGCTTTATGAAGCCTTTACTGATCGTGGCGTACTGTATATTACTAAGGATGGTTCAAAGCTATTTCACGGTAATCTTTATGATCTTGATAAAGGCATGAAGAACCTAACCGAAGCGGCCATGGCAGGTCCTCGTGTGGATATGATGAAGCCACTTGAAGACAATATGTTGGTTTACAAAGCCAAGAACGAGAAACATGTGGTCACTATTTTTACTGATGTCAGCTGTGGTTACTGCCGCAAGTTACACAATGAAATGGACGATTATAATGATCTTGGCATTACCGTACGTTATTTAGCGTTCCCGCGTGCAGGTGTTCCGTCTGCCAATGCTGATGAAATGGAATCAGTATGGTGCGCAGCCGATCCGCTAAAGGCCATGGGCGCAGCGAAAAACGGTAAAGCGGTTAAGCAAGCTAAATGTGATGCCAAAATCAAAGAGCAATATAACCTAGGTCAAGCATTTGGCATCAATGGTACGCCAGCAATTATTCTTGAAGATGGTACCTTAATTCCAGGCTACCAGCCGCCTAAGGCGCTATTGCGTACGCTTGAGTCGGCACAGTAAGCTCAAAGCCGCGAGTGTAAAAAGTTATAGTCAAAAAGGTGAGTCTAGGCTCACCTTTTTTGTGCCCCTTTGGCAGCAGTCTTTGTTATGCTGGCAGGGTTTATATGCTGACATTATTTATATGAGGGTTTAATCCAACGTGATCCATAAGATAGTTCGCCGCCCTAGAGTGGATGATAGTCACCTTCCTGATACATTTTCGCCAATCTTAAAACAGATCTATGCCAGCCGTGGCGTAAGTGCGTCTGACTGTGAACTCAGTCTAGCTAAGTTACTTAGGCCCGATACCATGGCCGGATTGAGCGAGGCCGCAAAGATCGTCGCCGATGGCATAGTGGCGCAGAAAGCTATTTTAATCATGGGTGATTTCGATGCCGATGGCGCGACCTCGACCAGTGTATGTGTGCTGGCGCTGAGAATGATGGGCGCGCAAAAGGTGGATTACCTGATCCCAAACCGCTTTGATTACGGTTATGGATTAAGCCCTGAAATTGTTGCGGTTGCGGCGAGTAAAAATGCTGAACTGCTAATAACCGTCGATAACGGCATCTCTTCAATCGAAGGGGTCGCCGCAGCTAAAGCGCACGGCATGACCGTTGTTATCACCGACCATCACCTGCCGGGTCATACCTTGCCGGATGCCGATGCTATCGTGAATCCGAATCAGGACGGCTGCGGATTTGCCAGCAAGTCTATTGCTGGAGTTGGCGTCGCCTTTTATTTGATGTCGGCGCTTAGGGCTGAGCTTCGACGCCGTAACTGGTATTTAGAACAAGGTATTAGCGAGCCTAACCTTGCGCAGTTACTGGATATTGTCGCGTTAGGCACAGTTGCCGATGTGGTATCGCTGGACACTAATAACCGTATTTTGGTTGAGGCGGGTCTGCAGCGCGTAAAAGCCGGGCGCTGCCGCGTGGGGATTACTGCACTGCTTGAAGTGGCTAAACGTACACCGTCGCGTATCGTCGCCGCAGACTTTGGCTTCGCCGTGGGCCCAAGGCTTAACGCCGCAGGTCGACTCGACGAAATGGCATTAGGTGTCGAAACCTTGCTGTGTGACGATATTATGCTTGCTAGGCGCATGGCATCTGAGCTTGATGGCTTGAATGCAGAGCGCCGTGACCTTGAAGCTGATATGCAGCAAGAGGCGCTTAAGAGTCTTGAAAGTATCGAGCTGAATGAAGCCGAGTTGCCGTGGGGCATCGCTATTTTTCAAGCCGATTGGCATCAAGGCGTGATTGGTATTTTAGCCTCGCGGATTAAAGATAAATATCATCGCCCGGTGATTGCCTTTGCCGAAGCGGGTGACGGTGAAATCAAAGGCTCGGCGCGCTCGATTAAAGGGCTACATATGCGCGATCTACTTGAGCTGATTAACACTCGCCATCCAGGGCTTATTTTAAAGTTCGGTGGTCACGCTATGGCTGCCGGCTTATCGATTCAAGCGGGCCAGTTTGCGCTATTTGCCGATGCTTATGATAAAGCGGTGCGCGAAGTGTTAGCGCCAGAGTTATTAACCGGTGAGTTAGTATCAGATGGCGAGCTTGTTCCAGAGCAGTTTAAGTTAGATCTTGCAACAGAGCTGAGAAATGCCGGTCCATGGGGGCAATCATTTACCGAACCCTTATTTGATGGTTATTTTAGAGTTATTCAACAGCGCATCGTCGGCGAAAAGCATCTTAAGTTGATACTGGAAACGGAATGCGGCCGGGTGATGCTCGATGCAATAGCCTTTAATGTGGACTTGAAGACCTGGCCCGATGCCACGATTCAGTATGCTCAGGTGGTGTATAAACTCGATGTGAATGAGTTTAGAGGCAATCAGAGTTTGCAGCTGATGATTGAGCAGATAGAGCCTAAGTAGACATTAACTGACTTGATATAGAAAAGGATGCACTGGTTGCATCCTTTTTTGTTTGCTTTACATAGAAGGTAATTAAGCAGGCTTTAATGGTAAAACCGTGCTGAATTTTAATGACTCCATGGCAAAGGTGGAGGTGACATTGGTTAAGCCAGCCACTTGATTGACCAAGCGTTTATAGAAGTGATCAAATGCCGCCATATCTTCAACTTGTACTCGCATCATATAATCATATTCTCCAGCCATGCGATAAAACTCCATCACCTCAGGCATGGCGTATACGGCTTTAATAAAGGTTTCATACCAAGCATGGGAGTGGTCACAGGTCTTAACCTGCACGAATGCGGTGAAGTCGACGCCGATTTTACTGGGGTCGAGCAGGGCGACGCGCTTGTTAATCACCCCTTCTTCTTCTAAACGCTTTAAGCGTTTCCAGCAAGGCGTGGTGGTTAAATTAACGGCTTTAGCTAACTCGTTAAGAGATAAGGTGACATCGTGTTGCAGCATGGTGAGCAGCACTCGGTCTACTTTATCTAGTTTTACTTTTTCAACCACAAGCTTCTTCCTTACAGATATTATCTATTGTTCAATTACTGATTATTTAACGGTTATCTAGTGATTATGCATTATTGCTTATTTAAGCATCTGCATAACTTATGATCGCATTGTAATAGAAAATATTTCTCTTTTATGTCTCATTGCTAGAAAAAATGGAAAAATAATTCTTCAGGCAATCCATTACAATGAGACAAAGATTGCAATGACTTTATTCCAAATAGTGTCGATTACTAAAAGCGAGTAGAACGATGAAACAACACTTATGGCCTTTATTCCTTGAAGCAGTTAAACGCGATGTGGTTCCAGCCCTTGGCTGTACCGAGCCTATTTCTGTGGCATTAGCCGCTGCAATTGCTATTGATGAGCTAGGGATAAAAGACCCAGCCAGTAGCGTTGAGCTGGACGTTAAACAGGATGTTTTGCAAGACATTAAGATAGACGTCAGCGTTTCTGCAAATTTAATGAAAAATGGCATGGGTGTGGGTATTCCTGGCACAGGAATGGTTGGTCTGCCTATTGCGGCAGCAATCGGCGCCGTTGCTGGTGAGCGTCACGCTGGTCTTGAAGTGTTAAAAAGCCTTACCGCTAGCGATGTTCAAGTAGCCAAATTGATGCTTGAAAACAATCAAGTGACAGTCGGTGTTGCCGATGTGGCTAATGTCTTGTACGCCAAAGTGACAGTTTATTATCAGCAGCAAACGGTAAGCGTCACCATTGCCGATAGTCACACCAAGGTGGTCGCAATAGATAAAAATGGCGAGCAGTGTTTAGTTACTCCAAAGATTGAAGCTGTGAAAGACAACAGCAAAGCTAGTCCATTTACAGAGGCAAAACTGCAAGATATTTATGATTTTGCCATGCACATTCCTTTGGACGACATTCGTTTTATTCTGCAGGCAAAAACATTGAATGATGCTTTGTCTAATGAAGGCCTAACGGGTAACTACGGTTTAAAAATCGGCGCGACTTTCATTAAAAACCAGCAGCGAGGTTTACTGTCTGGCGGCTTATTGACTGAAGTATTAACCCGCACCGCTGGCGCGTCTGATGCACGCATGGACGGCGCTATGATGCCAGCTATGAGTAATTCAGGCTCTGGAAACCAAGGTATTGCGGCAACTATGCCTGTGGTTGCCAGTGCTGAGTTTCTAAAATCCAGCGAAGCGCAAACCATCCGTGCGTTAATGTTGTCGCATTTAACGGCTATCTACATTAAGAGCTATCAAAACAAGCTCTCAGCCTTATGCGGAGCGACAACGGCAGCTATGGGATCAGCAGCTGGCATTACCTATTTGCTTGATGGTGAGTTTGAGCAGGTAAGTGCTGCCATTTGCAGCATGATTGGCGACGTTAGTGGCGTTATTTGTGATGGTGCCAAAACAGCTTGTGCAATGAAAGTGTCTTCATCGGCAGGTGCAGCGGTAAAGTCTGCCTTAATGGCCATCGATGGCATTCGGGTGACGGGTACTGAAGGTATTGTTGCTGATGATGTTGATCAAACCATCCGTAACCTTGCTGCATTGGCTAATGGCGCAATGACACAAACCGATGTGCAAATCTTAGAGATTATGATGCACAAGTAAGTACAGGTTTTTTGATAAAGCCTAGTAAGAGCTCTATTAAGATAGTTTATCAATAAACTAAAGCTTGAACATAAAGCCAAGTCGGTACTCAGTTAACTGTCACTGTTAATTGAATGTCGATTTGGCTTTTTAGTTTTCCCTGCGAAAAAGAATCCTAGAAAGCTATTTCAAGACAGCTAGTTTCAATAAAAAGCTAACCTCCATCAGCGACTGGCTTTATGTGTTCTCTCACTTCTAATAGAACCGCCAAGCAAACGATTACTTGATTGATTTTTATGCTAATTTTAACTGTGTGTGGGCTAGTGATATTGCTCACGCATTGATTTGCTTTAGCTGTGCCCATCACTTTAATTCGTGAAATGTGCGCTACACCTCTCTAAGTTAAAATCTAAAATATTGAAATAAGTCACGTTTTTGCGCTGTTGTAAGCTGAAGATTAATGACTAATAAGGTGAAGGACATCAAACTATTGGGCGGTTAAAAGTGATTAACTCTTGATCTGGATCAGTACAGATAAACCATGTGAAAAAATCACTGAATTGAGAGTATTTTTTGCTAAAACTACGCCAATGGCTATGAATTTTAATAAAAAAATTCTCTCCATCCTTGAGTATGCTCAGGCCAAGCAAACGCAGTACTAACCGTGTTTGACCTATACCCATAATTATAATTTTTATCATTTCAGTGGCTATTGCCAAATTTAATGGAATTGACTGATGAGTGAAGTAATTCAAGGTTCACCAACTGGTGACATGCAAGCGAAACCTCTGCACGAACGCGCTAATATGACTAAGGCAGAATGGCAACAAGCGATCAAGTTTGACAGTGTCGACCTTGGTTGGATAGTGATGAGCATAGGTATGGCCATCGGTGCCGGTATTGTATTTTTACCTGTTCAGGTTGGCGTAATGGGATTATGGGTATTTTTGTTGTCGTCCATCATCGGTTACCCAGCAATGTATCTATTCCAAAAGTTATTCATTAATACCTTAGCCGAGTCAAAAAAATGTACTGACTATCCAGGCGTTATTGAAAACTATCTCGGCAAAAACTGGGGCATAGCACTAGGCGTGCTTTACTTCTTGATGTTGGTTATTTGGGTGCTGGTTTACTCGTTAGCGGTAACGAATGACAGCGCCTCTTACCTGCATTCATTCGGGGTGACAGAGGGCAAGCTTAGTGACAATGTATTCTACGGTTTAGGTTTAATCTGCGTACTGGCATTTATCGGTTCAAAAGGCGAAAAGTTACTGTTTAAACTATCAGGCTTTATGGCGGTAACAGTACTGACATTGGTGGCGGTAATGGCTGTATTACTGATGGCGCGTTGGGATATGGCGAATATTCCAAGCATGGGTGAGTTTGGCCCAATGCTGAAAAATGCCATTATTACCCTGCCATTTACCTTAACCTCGATTCTGTTTATCCAATCGTTAAGCCCAATGGTGATCTCGTATCGCTCACACGAAAAGTCGATTGAAGTGGCACGTTTCAAGGCTGAACGAGCAATGAAAATTGCCTTCGCTATTCTGTTTGTGGTGGTGTTCTTCTTCGCAATATCGTTTACCTTTGCTATTAGCCAAACCCAAGCGACTGAGGCGATGAACCAGAATATCTCGGCATTGGCAATTATTGCGCAATACTTCCCTGGCAGCTGGGCGACAGTGACGGGTATCGTGATTAACATCTTTGCGGTAGTGACCTCATTCTTCGGGGTGTTCTTAGCCTTCCAAGAAGCGTGTCGTGGCATTGCAATGAACATCTTGCTGCGTAGCCGTAAAGAGTCACAGATTAATAAAGAGTTAGTGAATAAACTCATCACTGTATTCATTATTTTACTGGCTTGGTCTGCGATTGCGTTAAACGCACCTATCCTATCGTTCACTTCTATCTGTAGTCCAATTTTTGGTTTGGTGGGTTGTTTAATTCCAGCTTACTTGGTGTACAAGGTGCCACACTTGAACAAGTACAAAGGTTGGGCGACTAACTTGATTATTGTGACGGGGGTTTTGTTGTGTATCTCACCGTTGTTAGCCTTTATGTAATCATGGGGAGGTAATTGCTGATTAGCAATTTGGGTAATCAAGCTGGCGCTTGGGCTTTAGTAATCAAACTTCGTTTGATGAAAGTGATTAAGTTAGACTGCGTCTAACAACTTAAGCAATCAAGCCACGCTTGATAAACGTCGTGGGATTCCATCCCACACCCGGGCAAGGAGGACTGCTCGTCCTTATCCTCCTTGCATCCACCATGACGCCCCGACGAAGTTACATGCGTTGGATACGGGCCTCATACTCCAATAAAAATCGCCTAACGGCTCAGATGGGACATCCATGTCCCCCCGAGCCTGAACCATCATCCATGATGGTTCTACGGCATTTTCATCTGCGTACTTCGGCAACTTCGATGGGGAATCGGTGTTTTCTGTATGAATGGTTAAGCGATTTACCCTAAATTGTTATAAATAATTGAAATTAACCTTGGCGATGAATTAAGCGACAACTTCAAATTTATTCTGGTACTCCCCATTAAAGCATTGAGTTATATTGCTATAGGCTATCCGATATTATTAATTTACTGAGTTTTAAAAAGGAAAAATTGTGACTCAAAATACTCTTAATCTATTTATGGGGGCTTTTTACGTTATAGCTATATTAATAGCAATAGGCTTCACATCATGGATGGTGATTGTCAAACGTAAGAACATGGCTCTGATGAAGAAAAACGTTCTAGGTAAACTCTCATCGGGTTTTGAACTCTCCTCAAAAGATATCGTTCATATTGGCCGTGGCTTTGGACTTACTCCATATCAATCCAGAAATATTATTTATAAAATCCACGGTGACATAATAGATAAAGATGAGTTTTATAGGCTAAAAAATCTTATCGAAGATATAGAAAAAGAAGAACCTTTTGACGAACTACCTGATGAGGTAAAGCCATCTTTAATACGTCTTACTGCTATCACATCAAACTCAAGTAGTGAAAGTGATCGACATTTGCTTAGCCCTATTGTCCACACTTTAAGTAAATATATGGACATGACCTCAGAACAGGAGAATTTAAAGAAAAAGACCAATAGAGCATACATACTTACCGTCGTAAGCTTTTTAATAGGTGCAATTAGCTTTTATTTTACATTGCAATCGCCTTCAGCAGAGCAAATTGCAACGGAAATACAAAAGCAAAGTCAGAGTGCGGGCATAAATAAAGATAACAAGTAAATTCCGTGAGGATATGTGGGGTCAATGTAAACCTTATTTAATTACCATTTCCGGCTCTTCTCCGCTTTAGACCTTAATCATTAACTTGCTTCTACACAGTAACAAGCTAGGGCTATAGCCATAACACTAAATTTCAAAGATTATGCTTTTCAACCTAGTGTAGATACAGCTGAGACCTTCGATGGCATGGATGCCATCGCAGAGCTTACAGGGACGTACTTGCAGCGAGTCTCAGAAGTGTCTGCACATACGCCTGCCGCAAGCAATTGGAACCACTTTTGTTGAATGCCACTCTCAGCCTAAAAATATATCAAGTCTGTCTGGGCGTTGTTATCAAACGTAGTTTGATTGATTTAAAGTTGTTAGACGGAGCCTAACTCTCAGTCAAACCTCAGGGGTGAAAAGGGAGTGAGATCCAAACAGGTTTCCTCTTTGGCTATAATCTCGCTGACCAGTTTACCCGTTATCGGGCCTAAACTTAGGCCCATCATGGCGTGTCCCGTTGCTAAGGTTAGGTTAGCTAACTTATCGGCTTTGCCGATAATCGGCAGGCCATCAGGGCTGCATGGGCGAAAGCCTGACCAAAACGCCTCTGACTTTACTTGGCTGGTATCTAAGTCTGGTAGATAGCGCGCTGCAGACTTTGTTAGCCCCTTGATTCGGTTTTGGCTTATGCCAAGTGTCTCTAGGCTCGATAACACGCCGAGCTCCATGGTACCGCCAAATCGAATGCCGTTGTCTAGCGGGCTGACTGCGACTTTGGCTTCACTTAAGATAAATGGGGTACGGCACTTAAGCTTAGCGCCCTCTTTGATAGGGGGCTTATCGAAGCTGATACAGATCCCTTTGCCAGATTGTACGGGTAAGCTGAGGCCTAATAGCTTGGCAAGCTTGGGCGACCAAGCACCGTTGGCGAGCACAAACTCACCGGCGTTAATCTCGCCGCTTGCGGTTGTTGCAGCGGTAATTGTTGTGTTGTCTATATTGGTTGTGAAACCTGTGATCTCAGTGTGTTCCCTAAACTCTACCCCTTGAGCTGCTAAGTAGTTTTTCA
This sequence comes from Shewanella sp. 125m-7, assembly GCF_052977045.1. Taxonomy (NCBI): domain Bacteria; kingdom Pseudomonadati; phylum Pseudomonadota; class Gammaproteobacteria; order Alteromonadales; family Shewanellaceae; genus Shewanella; species Shewanella sp. 125m-7. The sequence goes on along the minus strand of NZ_JBRILQ010000005.1, from coordinate 1,728 downwards.
TCGCTAATATAAATTCGAAGGGGGCAATATGCGCATCTTCTGGGTAGAAGCTTGCGCCGATAACATCTAGTTGGATATTGGGTTCGAGTTGCTTTAAGGCTTGGGGGGTGAGCATTTTCGCTTTCAGACCGAGCTTGTTGGCTGCCGCCACCGTTACCACTTCATCGTTTAACCCTTTAAGGCTGTTACAGAGCATCAGCAGGCCATTTTGATGGAACTCAAAATCAAATTCGTTTGCTTGATGCAGTGTTTGATATAGCTCAAGGGATTTAAGGTTGATGTCTAAAATCGCCTGCTGACTGGCAAGGGTATGCTGCACCGTACACTTTTTAGCGAATGATAATAGCCACTTTAAAAAGTCGATATTTAAACTTGGGCGCACATAGAAGGGGCTTTGTGGGTTTAGCATCCACTTTAGCCCTTTTTGGATCATGCCTGGAGCAGCTAGAGGAATGAAGTGGCTCGGGGTAATGTAACCCGCGTTACCAAAGGAGCAGGCCTTACCTATCTCATCTTTGTCGATAACCACCACCGACTTACCCGCCTTATGAAGATAGTAGGCACTGCAGACACCAATAATGCCGCCACCTATCACTACCACATCGTTAGCTGCCGTGTCGTTAATTGCAGGATCGTTGGGAGTGTTGTTTATCTGCTTATCCATCATCTTCTTTCCTTGAGCGCGCGTGTTAAGGGATAACCTACAGCGCTGAGTCGAATCCGGTTTGTTCTATATCAAGTGTTGTTAATAAACCGAGCCAAGATGAATTCTTTTAATGATGGCAGGCGTTAACGTAAGGCTTAAAGTATCTGAGTGCTAACAGGCACACTCATAGGAACTTGCTGTTTACGCTTAGCCAAGGTTTCATTATCCAACTAGCGGGTCATCATTAGATAAAGCCTGTTTTAATGAAAAAAAAGCCACTCAATGAGTCAATGCCGATCGTTTAAGAGGACTTGACCGATCCTGCAGATGAAAGATAATCCCTACCAGTATTCTGGTGGGGATTTTTTTATGTTTGCGCAAGAGCTTGAGCTAGTTCATGAGTCTGTTGAAGAAAGTGGGTCTTATGGTTCTGTAATGGAGGCTATCGATTCAGAATGGATCGAACAGTCATTACTCTCAGCCAACAAGGCAAGCATCCGTAATCGCCGTCTGCCAGCACAGCAGGCAGTCTGGCTCGTGCTATGGATGGGGTTAATACGTAATCAGTCCATCAAAGAGGTCTGTAGTTCTATGGATATTGCACTTCAATCAGGAGACAACACTTGGTCTCGTGTAGCACCGAGTGTACTGACGGATTGCCGACGACGCTTAGGCGAAGCCCCTATGTCGTACTTATTTAAATCCACAGTCTCAGCCTGGCTTGAGCAAGCTTTGGGGGACAATAATGAGCTGGGGCTTACAACTCTTGCCGTTGATGGAACCGTGTTTCGTTGCCAAGACTCTGAAGAAAACGCAAATGAGTTTGGTTTTATTTCAAAAACACACAAACCCTATCCTCAGCTTCGATTAGTTAGCCTTATATCGACTGAAACCAGAATGGTATTAGGTGCTGCCTTTGATGGCTGCCACGTAGGAGAGGTAACGCTCGCCCAGCGTCTAGCTCAAGAAGCTTCAGATAACTCCTTAACCCTATTTGACCGTTGTTATTTCTCTGCTGACTTGCTACTAAACTGGCAAGGGACTGGTGTACAGCGACACTGGCTGACACCAGTAAAGTCAAA